>NZ_JBHXTG010000021.1:85247-103939 GCF_042677465.1 Kitasatospora sp. NPDC127111 | reverse complement strand
GGGCTCCCGGGGGGGGGGGGGGGGTGACCACCCGGGCCGCGCGGGGGGGCCCCCCGGGGGCGCCGGGTTGTTGCCCCCTGACACCCCCCGGGCCCGCGGAACTCTGGGCCGCAGCCCGGGCTCGCCGGCGCCGGATCGCCCGCATGATGGAGTCCCACCCGCGCCACCGGCCGGCGATCGGGCGCCGCGCGAGCCCGCCGTGGGCACGGAGGGCGGCACCCGCACCCGCCCGGACCCCGGGCACCACCCGGCGGCGGTGCCGGCCCGTCCCCCTCCCGTCCCCCATGCGGGAGGGGGACGGCAGGGCAGGCGGGCCCGTCCTGCGCCCGCGCGCCACCGCGCCGGACCGCGCGGGGCCCGGCCGACTGTGCGGCGAACCGGTTGTCCGGGCGGCCGGTGGGTGTCCGCGCCCGGGCCCGGTGGAATCCGTTGGCCCATGGACGCCACCCACACCCTGCCGACCGGCAGCGAGATCGCCCTGACCGTCAACGGACACCCCCACACCCTCGCGGTCGACCACCGCGCCACGCTGCTCGACGTGCTGCGCGACCGGCTCGGCCTCACCGGCGCGAAACCGGGCTGCGAGCACGGACAGTGCGGCGCCTGCACCGTGCTGGTGGAGGGGCGGCGGGTCAACAGCTGCCTGCTGCTGGCCGTCGCCCAGGACGGCACCCGGGTCACGACGGTGGAGGGCCTGGCCGGTGCGGACGGTCCGCACCCCCTGCAGCGGGCGTTCGTCGAGCAGGACGCCCTCCAGTGCGGGTTCTGCACCCCCGGGCAGCTCTGTTCGGCGGTGGCCGTGCTGGCCGAGACCGCCGGGGCGACGCCCCCGGTGGACGAGGCGGCGCTGCGCGACCTGCTCAGCGGCAACCTCTGCCGCTGCGGCGCCTACCAGGGCATCGTCCGGGCCGTCCGGCAGGTCCAGGCCGACGCGGAGGCAGCGCGATGATGCCCTTCGGCTACACCCGGCCCGCCGACGTGGCCTCCGCCGTCGCCCTCCTCGCCGCCCACCCCGGTGCGCTGGCCCTCGCCGGCGGCACCAACCTGGTCGACCTGATGAAGCTCGGCGTCGAACGGCCCGCGCTCCTCGTCGACATCGCCCGCCTCCCCCTGGACCGGATCGAGGCGACCCCGGCGGGCGGCCTGCGGATCGGCGCCACCGTCCGCAACAGCGACCTCGCCGCCCACCCCCTGGTCCGCGAGCGCTACCCGCTCCTCGCCGAGGCCGTCCTGGCGGGCGCCTCCGGGCAGCTGCGCAACGCCGCGACCACCGGGGGCAACCTGCTCCAGCGCACCCGCTGCCTGTACTTCCAGGACGTCTCCAAGCCGTGCAACAAGCGGCGGCCCGGCACCGGCTGCCCGGCCCGCACCGGCGTCCACCGGGACCTCGGCGTCCTCGGCACCTCCGAACACTGCGTGGCCACCCACCCCTCCGACCTGGCGGTGGCGCTCGTCGCCCTGGACGCGACCGTCCGGCTGACCGGCCCGGACGGCGACCGGACCTTCCCGCTCGCCGCCTTCCACCGGCTGCCCGGCGACTCCCCCGAGCGCGACACCGAGCTCGGCCCCGCCGAACTCGTCACCGCCGTCGAGCTGCCGCCCCCGCCCGCCGGCGCCCGCTCGGTCTACCGCAAGGTCCGCGACCGGGCCTCGTTCGCCTTCGCGACCTGCTCGCTCGCCGCACTGCTGACCCTGCGGGACGGGCGGGTCGACACCGTGCGGCTGGCCTTCGGCGCCCTCGCCCCCCGCCCCTGGCGGGCGCTCACCGCCGAGGCCGCCCTGCACGGGCAGCCGGCCACGCCCGAGGTGATCGGCCGCGCCCTGGCGGCCGAACTGGCCGCCGCCCGGCCGCTGCCCGACAACGCCTTCAAGCTGACCCTCGCCCGGCGCCTGGCCGTCCGCGAACTGGTCCGGCTCGCCGACCCGCAGGAGCACCGATGAGCAGCGACCTCGCCCGGCTGGAGGGCCTGGAGAAGGTCACCGGCACCGCCCGCTACGCCGGAGACCAGCAGCCCGACGGCCTGGCCCACGCCTGGCCGGTGCCCGCGACCATCGCCCGCGGCGACGTCACCGCCGTCGACACCGCGCCCGCGCTCGCGATCCCCGGGGTGCTCGCGGTGCTCACCCACCGCGACGCGCCGGCCCTCACGCTGCCCGAGGACGGCGACCCGACCCTGGCCGTGCTGCAGTCCCCCCGGGTGGCCCACCGCGGGCAGGTCGTCGCCCTGGTCGTGGCGACGACCCCGCAGGACGCCCGGGCCGGTGCCGAGGCCGTCCGGGTGACGTACAGCGCCGAACCGCACGACGTCGTCCTGACCGACGACCACCCCGGCCTCTACACCCCCGCGTACGCCAACGGCGGCCACCCCGCCGTCCGCGAGCGCGGCGACGTCGACCACGCCCACCGGCAGGCCGACCGGCGGCTCGACCTCACCTACCGGATCGGTCCGCTGCACAACCACCCGATGGAGCCGCACACCGCCACCGCCCGCTGGGACGGCCGCCGGCTGACCGTGCACGACTCCAGCCAGGGCGCGAACACCGTCCAGGAGACCCTGGCCGCGCTGTTCGGCCTCGACACCGGCGACGTCACGGTGGTCAGCGAGCACGTCGGCGGCGGATTCGGCAGCAAGGGCACCACCCGCCCGCACGCCGTCCTCGCCGCGATGGCCGCCCGGTCGGTCGACCGCCCGGTGCGGCTGGCGCTGCCCCGAGCCCTGCTGCCCGCGCTCACCGGCCACCGGGCGCCCTCCGTCCACCGCGTCCGCCTCGGCGCCGACCGCGACGGCCGGCTCACCGCCCTCGCGCACGAGGTCACCACCCGCTCCTCGACGGTGCGGGAGTTCGTCGAGCAGTCCGCGGTGCCCGCCCGCGTCATGTACGCCGCCCCGCACAGCCGGACCGCCCACCGCGTCGTCCGGCAGGACGTGCCCACCCCGTCCTGGATGCGCGCGCCCGGCGAGACCCCCGGCATGTTCGCCCTCGAGTGCGCCATGGACGAACTCGCCCACGCCTGCGGCCTGGACCCGGTCGAACTGCGCCTGCGCAACGAGCCCGACACCGAACCCGACACCGGACGGCCCTTCAGCAGCCGCAACCTGGCCGCCTGCCTGCGCGAGGGCGCCCGCCGCTTCGACTGGCCGCGGGAACATCCGGCGCGGCCGCGCCGCGACGGGCGCTGGCTGCTCGGCAGCGGCGTCGCCGCCTCCACCTACCCCGCGCTGGTCGCCCCCTCCACCGCCGAGGTCCTCGCCCGCCCCGACGGCACCTTCCTGGTCCGCACCGACGCCACCGACATCGGCACCGGCGCCCGGACCGTGCTCGCCGCGGTCGCCGCCCGGGCCCTGGACGTGCCGGCCGACCGGGTGTCCGTCGCCGTCGGCAGCACCGAGCTGCCCCGGGCCCCGCTCGCCGGCGGATCGGCCGGCACCGCCTCCTGGGGCTGGGCCGTGCACGAGGCCTGCACCCGGCTGCGGGCGGAGCTCGCCGACCGGGGGACGGCGGCGCTGCCGGCCGCCGGCCTGCGCTGCCACGCGGACACCACCGAGGCCGTCCGGGCCCGGCCCGACTACGCCCGGCACGCCTTCGGCGCCCAGTTCGCCCTGGTGGCGGTGGACGCCGACACCGCGGAGGTGCGGGTGCGCCGCCTGCTCGGCGTCTTCGCCGCCGGACGGATCCTCAACGCCCGCACCGCCCGCTCCCAACTCCTGGGCGGCATGGTCATGGGCGTCTCCATGGCGCTGCTCGAACACAGCACGATGGACCCGCGCTTCGGCGACCACGCCGAACACGACCTGGCCTCCTACCACGTCGCGGTGAACGCGGACGTCCCCTTCGTGGAGGCCCACTGGATCGACGAGGAGGATCCCCACCTCAACCCCCTGGGCGCCAAGGGCATCGGCGAGATCGGCATCGTCGGCACCGCCGCGGCCGTCGCCAACGCCGTCCACCACGCCACCGGGATCCGGGTCCGCGACCTCCCGGTCCGCCCCGAGTCCCTCCTGCCGCACCTGCCGGACGTTCCCTGAGTCCCGCCGGTCAGCCGGCGGCCAGGGCGGAGGACCCCGCGGCGTCGGACGACGGCGCCTCCGGGCGGGCCCTGAGCCGGGTCACGAGCACGTCCACGAAGGCCTCGACGTGCGGCGGCCGGGGTCCGGGGCGGGTGGCGCAGTACCAGGTCCTGGTCAACGGGGTCCGCCCGATGCGGACCAGGGCCAGGTCGTGGGTGGCGACGTAGGGGGCGGCCACCCAGCCGGGGAGGACGGTCACGCCCTGGCCCCCGGCGACCATCTCCACCAGCAGATCGGTGATCACCGGCATCACGGTGATCCGGGCCGGGCGGGCTCCGGGCGGGAGCGGCAGCGGCACGGACGGGATCCGGGTCTGGTCGTAGACGTCGTAGAGCACCAGGTGCGCGTCGGTGAAGTCCCGGGCGGTGAGGTGGTTCCGGGACGCCCACGGGTGCCGGGCGGGCACCACGGCCACCATCTCGTCGTCGAACAGCCGGGTCAGGCTGACCCGGTCCAGCTCCCGGTCCGGCTTGGTGACCAGCGCGACGTCCACCACGCCGGCCAGCAGCGCCGGGACGGGCGCGTCGTCGGCGACGGACTCGATCCGCACCTCCGCCTCCGGCTCCCGCTGCCGGAAGTCCCGGATCACCGGCGGCAGCCACTGGAAGGTGGTGCTGCACTGCGCGGTGAACCGCACCCGGCGGTCGCGCCCGTCCCGCAGGTCCCGCAGGTCGCGGGTGGCCGCCTCCAGCTCGGCCAGCACCCGGCCGGCCGCCACCAGCATCCGCCGGCCCGCGTCGTTCGGCACCAGCCGGCGGCCCTTCCGGTCGAAGAGCCGCATCCCGAGCCGGTCCTCCAGCCGGGTCAGCCGCTGACTCAGCGCGGGCTGGCTGACGTACAGGCGGGCGGCGGCCGCGGTGAGCGAGCCGGTCTCGGCGGTGACGTGCAGCAGTTCCAGGTCCCGCAGGTCCACATCCATAACCCTGGATTATCACAGGCTTCAAATCCCGTCGTGGAGTTATGGGCTGATCGCTCCTACGGTCCTGGGTGTCGGCCCGACGGCACGACGCGGAGTCACCGACTCCCGGTCGTCAGCACCCCGTCACGAACTCCCCGTCACGAACTCCCCGTCACCAACTCACGGTCACCCGAGGAATCCCCATGTCCACCAGCACGACGCTCCCCCCGACCGAGCCCCCCGAGGCGGCCGAGGCCGCAGTGGCCGCCGTGGCCGCCGCGCTGACCGCGTACTTCGACGGCCTCCACCACAGCGACACCGGGCTGCTCGCCGAGGTCTTCCACCCCGAGGCGGTCTACGCCACGGCCACCGAGGGCCGGCTGCTGCGCCTGACCATGGAGGACTACCTCCCCATGGTCGCCCGTCGGGAGCCCCCCGCGGCCCGGGGCGAGGCGCGCCGGGACCGGATCGTCTCGATCGGCTTCGCCGGTCCGGTCACCGCCCTGGCCCGCGTGGAGTGCGCGATCGGCGACCGCCACTACACCGACTTCCTGACCCTGGTCCGCCTGGACGGCCGCTGGCGGATCATCGCCAAGGTCTTCCACTTCGACCTCGTCGACCCGACCCCCACGGAGGGCTGACCCGTGCCGTACGTCAGTGTGAGGATCACCCGCGAGACCGCCACGCCCGACCAGAAGGCCGAGATCATCGCGGGAGTCACCGGCCTGCTGGCCCGGGTGCTGGACAAGGACCCGGCCACCACCTTCGTCGTCATCGACGAGGTGAACCTGGAGGACTGGGGCGTCGGCGGCCTCCCGGTCGCGGAGTACCGCCGCCGGCAGCGGCCCGGGCCGGCGGCCACCGGCTGACGGCACGGAACCGGCGGACCGGGTACGGCGGTGGGAGTGACCGCCGTACCCGGTGCGCCGCGGACCCCGGCGCGCGGCTGGACGGCGACCCTCCTATCGTGGAATTGAACGTCTACAGAGGAATCGCCCCGCCACGGGGCCCGCGCTGATTCCCAGCGCCCCGTTCCCCCGCACCACAGCACGTCACCACATTACGGGGAGTCATCATGACTACGCCCCGCTACTCGCACCGCCCTGCCCCGGTCTACGCCCTGGCCGGAATCCGGCTCTTCAACGGTGTCACCGGCCTCGTCGCGCCCGCCCTGCTCATCAGGCGGCTCGACCCCGGCCGCGAGCTCAGTCCGGCGGCCGTCTACGCCTTCCGGCTCTTCGGGATCCGCACGATCCTCCTCGGCCTCGATCTGCTGACCAACCACGGCGATCGGCTCCGCGAGGACCTCCAGGAGGGCGTCCTGATCCACGGCAGCGACACCGCCACCGCGGCCGCGCTCGGCATCCGTGGCCAACTGCCGCCCCGGACGGCCACCCTGACCACGCTGATCTCGGCGGTCAACACCGGCCTGGCCCTCACCGGCGCCGCCCGGCTCGCCGGGAAGCGGACGGGAAAGCGGAAGTGACCACGGACTCGGGCGCCGCCCCGGACGCCGCCGCCGAGCGGGGCTTCGACTACGTCGTCGTGGGCGCGGGCGCCGGAGGCGGACCGCTGGCGGCCAACCTCGCCGCCGCGGGCCCGCGGGTCCTGCTGCTCGACGCGGGCGGCGACGAGGAGAACGACAACTACCTGGTGCCCGCCTTCCACGCGGACTCCTCCGAGGACCCGGTCCGGCGCTGGGACTACTTCGTGCGGCACTACGCCGACGAGCGGCAGCAGCGGCGCGACAGCAAGCTCGTACCGGACAAGGGCGTCCTCTACCCCCGCGCCGCGGCGGTCGGCGGCTGCACCACGCACCACGCACTGATCACCGTCTACCCGTACAACCGCGACTGGGACGCGATCGCGGAGGAGACCGGCGACGCCTCCTGGCACAGCACCGCCATGCGCCGGTACTTCGAACGGCTGGAGCGCTGCACGTACCGGCCCAGGCCCAAGGATCCGCCCGCCGTCCCGCTGCTGGCCCGGCTGCTGCCGCTGCTGCCCCTCATCGGGGCGCGGTACCGCAACGATGCGCGGCACGGGTTCGACGGCTGGCTGCCGACTTCCTTGGCCGATCCGGAACTCGCCCTCCAGGACGGCCAGTTGCTCAAGGTGATCCTCGCCGCCGCCGAGGACACGCTCGGTGACCTCCTCGGCCGGCCGCTGTCCGCGCTGGAGGGGTGGGGCTCCTTCGTCGACCCCAACGACTGGAAGGTGCAGACCGAGGCCCTGCAGGGGTTGTGGCAGATCCCGATCTCCACGGCGAACGGCCGGCGCAGCGCGGTCCGCGAGCGCGTCCACGCCGTTCGGCAGAGCCACCCGGACCAGCTCGTCGTCCGGACGAACGCCCTGGCGGCCCGGATCGTGCTGGACGACAGCGGGGCGGCGACCGGCGTCGACTACCTGGACCAGCCGCACGCGCACCGCGCCGACCCGCGCAGCGATCACTCCGCGGGGCTGCCGCCGCTGCGACGGGTGCTCGCCTCCCGCGAGGTGATCCTGGCCGCGGGGGCGTTCAACACGCCCCAACTGCTGATGCTCTCGGGGATCGGCCCGCGGGAGGAGCTGCACCGGCTGGGCCTGCCCGTGCTGGTCGACCTGCAAGGCGTGGGCGCCAATCTGCAGGACCGCTACGAGGTGGGCGTGGTCAGCCAGCTGGACCGCGAGTTCCCGCTGATCAAGGACTGCGACTTCCACGCACCGGAGCCCGGTGCCGCGCCGGACCGCTGCTACCTGGCCTGGCAGCGCGGCGAGGGCCTGTACACGACCAACGGCGCGGTCGTCGGCATCAGCCACCGGTCGGACCCGGGGCTGGACGCCCCGGACCTGTTCGTGTTCGGCGGGCCCTTCGACTTCCGCGGGTACTACCCGGGCTACTCGCTGAACCTGACCCGGCACCGGGACCGCTTCACCTGGGCCATCCTCAAGAGCCGCACCCACAACACCGGGGGCCGGGTGCGGCTGCGTTCCACGGACCCCCGTGACACGCCCCTGGTGAACTTCCACTCGTTCGCCGAGGGCACCGACAAGGACGGCGTGGACCTCGAAGCCATGGCCGACGCCGTGGAGTTCGTCCGCGGGATGAACCGCAGGGCCGGTTCCGTGATCCGCAGCGAACTGTGGCCCGGCGAGGAGGTCGACGACCGCGACGCCGTCCGCCGGTTCGTCCAGGACGAGGCGTGGGGCCACCACGCGTCCTGCAGCTGCCGGATGGGCCGGGCGGACGATCCGGCGGCGGTCGTGGACAGCCGGTTCCGGGTCCGCGGGGTGGACCGGCTGCGGATCGTGGACGCCTCGGTCTTCCCGCGCATCCCCGGGTTCTTCATCGCCACCCCGCTCTACATGATCAGCGAGAAGGCGAGCGACGTGATCCTCGCCGACGCGGCCGACCGGACCGACCGGACCGACCGGACCGACCGGACCGACCGGCCCCACCGAGCCGGCCGAACAGGCCGAACAGGTTGAACCGACAGCACCGACCGACACCAGGTACCGGCCAAGGAGCAGCCACGATGAGCACGCAACGACGCACCTCACGGCGGACCGGCAGCGGATACCGCACCTCCCTCCCCTGGCGGATCGTCACCAGCGCCTCCGAGTACGTCGACCGCCGCGTCGGCTGGGACAAGCTGCCGGTCGCCCCGGGCCTGCTGACCCTCCTCGGCCTGCGGGTCAGACTGCGGCAGCAGAACCTCCACGACACCGGCGGGCTCCCCTCCGTCGGCGCGCCCGCCCCCGCACCGCCGTCCGCGAAGCACAAGGTCAACCGGACCGCCGACGGCAGCCACAACGACCTCGGCGAGCCGCGGATGGGCATGGCGGGCACCCGCTTCGGCCGCAACATCCCGCTGGACCGGATCGCCCCGGCCACCCCCGAGTCCGTGCTGTCCAGGCCGAACCCGCGCGAGGTCAGCCGCGCCCTGCTCACCCGGCACGAGCTGGTCGCCGCCGAGTCGGTCAACTCGCTGGTCGCCGCCTGGCTGCAGTTCATGATCCGCGACTGGTTCAGCCACGGCACGAGCCCCACGGACCGCCCCTGGGAGGTACCGCTCCTGGACGACGACCCGTGGCCCGAGCGGCCGATGCGGATCATGCGGACCCCGGACGACCCGACCCGGGACCCGCACGCGCCCGCCGGGACCCCCGACACCCGGGTCAACGTCTCCTCCCACTGGTGGGACGCCTCCCAGCTCTACGGGACCGACGCGACCGAGCAGCGCCTGCTGCGGACCGGGGAGCTGGGCAAGCTGCACGTGTGGGACAACGGACAGACCCCGTTCTCCACGGACCCCTCGCGCGACCCGTCCCGCATTCCCGGCTTCTGGCTGGGCCTGGCCCTGATGCAGGACCTCTTCGTCCGGGAGCACAACGCGATCTGCGACCACCTGCACGGCGCCTACCCGTCCTGGGACGACGAGGAGCTGTTCCAGCGGGCCAGGCTCGTCAACGCCGCGCTCCTCGCCAAGATCCACACCGTGGAGTGGACGCCCGCCGTGATCAGCCACCCCACCACCGTCGCCGCCCTGCGGGCCAACTGGTGGGGCGTCGCGGGCGAACGCGTGCACCGGCTCTTCGGCCGGATCAGCGGCAGCGAGGTCGTCAGCGGCATCCCCGGCGGCGACACCGACCACTACGGCGTCCCGTACTCCCTCACCGAGGAGTTCGTGGCCGTCTACCGGATGCACCCGCTCGTCCGCGACGACTGGCACCTGCGCTCCGCCGAGGACGACGCCGGCCTCAAGCAGTGCACGTTCCGTGACATCTCGGGGCCCGACGCGCTGAAGGTCCTCGGGACGCTGCGGACCGCCGACCTGCTGTACAGCTTCGGCACGCTCCCGCCGGGCCTGGTCACCCTGCACAACTTCCCGAGGTTCCTGCAGGAGTACCGGCGTCCGGACGGCAACCTCCAGGACCTCGCCGCCACCGACATCCTGCGCAGCCGGGAGCTGGGCGTCCCCCGCTACAACGAGTTCCGGCGGCTGCTGCGGCTGAAGCCCGCGCAGACCTTCCAGGAGCTGACGGACAACCCGGAGTGGGCCGAGGAGATCGAGCGGCTCTACGAGGGCGACATCGAGAAGGTCGACCTGACGATCGGGATGTACGCGGAGAAGCTGCCGACCGGATTCGCCTTCAGCGACACGGCGTTCCGCATCTTCGTCCTGATGGCCTCCCGGCGGCTCAACAGCGACCGTTTCTTCACCGAGTACTACACCCCCGAGGTGTACTCCAGGGCCGGCATGGCCTGGATCGACGACAACACCATGGTCACGGTGCTGCTGCGCCACCACCCGGAGCTGCGGACGGCGCTCGCGGGCCTGACGAACGCCTTCGTGCCGTGGCACACCGCCGGAAGGACGGTGGACTGAAGTGGGACCGACAGACCGGACCAGGGCCGAACGCCGGCGCCAGGCCGCCGAGGCCGCCCGGCGCTACCGCGACAAGAGCGCCGAGCGGCGGGCCGTCGAGCGGCAGCGGGAGGCGGGGGTCGCCTTCCCCGACACGCCGGAGGCGATCGCCGCCCGCGCCGCGCACCTGATCGAGCGGCAGACGATGCCCACCGCCCTCGTGGTGGAGGCCGTCCGCAAGGAGCCGCTGACCGTCCTCGCCGCGAACGAGCGCATCATCGGAGCGTCCAAGAACCTCCAGTCGTGGAGTTTCCTGCCGCGCGGCGCCCGGGCGGCGCGCACCGTCGGCCGGATCATGGCGCGGGAGGACGGCCGCGAGCTGCCCATCGGCACCGGGTTCCTCGTGGCGCCGGGCCTGCTGATGACCAACCACCACGTGCTCACCGACCCGGAGACCGCCCGGCAGTGCTTCGTGGAGTTCGACGCCCAGGTCACCATCGACAACGAACCGCAGGTGGCCGTCCGGGTGTCGCTCGACCCCGACGGGTTCTACGTGACCGACGAGCACCTCGACTACGCCCTGGTGCTCGTCGGCCCGGGCCCGGACCAGCGGCCGCCGGGCGAGACCTTCGGCTGGAACCGGCTCAGCGCCAAGCAGGGAAAGCTGGTGGTCGGTGAGGCGGTCAACATCATCGGCCACCCGATGGGCCGCCTGAAGGAGATCGCCGTCCGGGAGAACAGGCTCCAGGTGCGCCTGGACGGCTTCATCCACTACGAGACGGACACCGAGCCCGGCAACTCCGGGTCCCCGGTCTTCAACGACCAGTGGGAGGTCGTCGCGCTCCACCACTGCGGTGTGCCGAAGACCGACGACCAGGGGCGCACCCTGCGCAAGGACGGCAAGGTGCTGCAGCCCGGTGACGGCGACGACGCCGTCGAGTGGGTGGCCAACGAGGGCGCGCGGGTCAGCTCCATCCTCGCGCACCTGGCCTCACTGCCGCTCGCTCCCGGACAGCGGGCGATCCTCGCCGGGATGGGCCCGGAGGCCGGCCTGCAGGCCCCGCAGGGTGCCGGCGTTCCCGCGGCGGCCCCCGTCGTGACCGCGCCGGCGGGCCCGGCCGGCCCGCTCGCGGCGGCCCCCGTCGAGTCGGCGGCCCCCGTGGAGTCCGTGCCCGGCCCGGCCGGCGAGGCCGCCGCGGGGGTCTCGGCGGTCGCGGGCCTGCGCGCCCGGCAGGGCGCGTTCGGCGGCGGACGGCACCTGGTCTT
This sequence comes from Kitasatospora sp. NPDC127111, assembly GCF_042677465.1. Taxonomy (NCBI): domain Bacteria; kingdom Bacillati; phylum Actinomycetota; class Actinomycetes; order Kitasatosporales; family Streptomycetaceae; genus Kitasatospora; species Kitasatospora sp. NPDC127111. Next base: position 92,357 of record NZ_JBHXTG010000021.1, on the reverse strand, counting down.
CCTGCACGGCCGCTCCCAGCAGAAGAAGCACCCCGAGGACCTGCGTCGCGAGTGGACCGCAGGACTCAACCAGGGGCTCGTCGCCGCCGGGCTGCCGACGGTCGACGCCGCCGACGTCTGGTTCCCCTACTACGGCGACAAGCTGATGGAGGTGCTCGGCACGCAGGAGTCCGTGCGCAGCGCCTACGAGGCGTCGTCCTTCCCGACGGCCGAGCTGGCCACCCCCGCCTCCCCCTCCGCCCGCGCGCTGTACGAGGAGATCGTCGCGGAGGCCGCCGCGAAGGCCGGCATCCCCCCGGACGGTCAGCTGGCCCTCGAACGGTTCGGCCTGCCCGACGTGGTCGGGGCCCTGCACCGCGAACTGGGCTGGCTGGCCGCCAACAGCGACCTCGACGAGCTGGTGATCGCCTGGCGCCTCCGTGACGTGGCCGTCTACCTCGACAGCAAGCCGGCCCGGGAGCAGGTGCTGAACTGCGTACTCGAAACGATGCCGGACTCCGGGGACGTGATCCTGGTCAGCCACAGCCTCGGCACGGTGGTCGGCATGGACCTCCTGGACAAGCTGGCCTTCGGTCAGGTCGTCCACCTCACCACGGTGGGCAGCCCGCTCGGCCTGGACAGCGTCTACAGCAAGCTGGCCCACGGGCCGAAGCGGCCCGACAGGGTCGCGGACTGGCTGAACGCCTGGTGTCCGACCGACGCGGTGACCGTCGGCTGCCCGCTCGCCCGCGTGTGGGCGGACGGGGTCACCGACATGGCCGTCATCAACGCCGCCGAGCGGGCGCACGGCATCACCGAGTACCTGTCGCACCCCGAGGTCGCCCGGCGGATCGGCGGCTTCCTCTTCCCCTGATCTCCGCCGACCTCCGAACCGATCCCGGGCGCCCGCACCGGCGCGCACCACTCCCGTCCCGTCCCCGGGCGGGAGTGGTTCAGGGGGCAACCAGCGGCCGTTCCCGGCCGGCCAGGTCGAGCAACAGCTTCGCGGCCACCGTCGCCCCGTCGGTGCGGATCGTGCCGGCCACGGTCCTCGCCCGGGCGAGCGTCCCGGGCGTGAGGGCCGTGGCGAGCGCGGCGGACAGCGAGTCGACGGTCGGCGTCGGGTCGTGGTGGGCCGCGCCGATGCCCAGCTCGGCCACCCGGGCGGCCCAGTGGGGCTGGTCCGCGATCCGCGGGACCACCACCTGGGGTGCGCCGGCCCGGGCCGCCGTCGTCGTGGTGCCCGCGCCGCCGTGGTGCACGACGGCGGCCACCCGGCGGAACAGCGCCTGCTGGTTGACCTCGCCGACGGCGAAGCAGTCGTCGGCGTCGTCGACCGGGGCCAGGCCGGCCCAGCCGCGGGCCAGGACCACGCGTCGGCCGTGCGCGCGGCACGCTTCGACGGCCACCCGGGCGATGCCCTGCGGGGCGTGCGCGGCCATGCTGCCGAAGCCCACGTAGACCGGCGGTTCGCCGGCGTCCAGGAACGCCTCCAGCGCGTCGGGGAGCGGACGGTCGTCGGGCAGGATCCACGCGCCGGTCTGCACCACGTCGAGGTCCGTCATGCCCTGCGCCGGACACAGCGTCGCGTCCGCCGCCAGCCACGGCCGGCCGGTGAGGACGTGGTCGCGGACGTTCTCCACCGGGGGCAGGCCGATCGCCGCCCGACCGCTGTTGAGCGCCTCGCCGTACAACGCGTTCACCCGCTGGGCGTCCTGCTCCCACAGCACCCGGTTGTCGGTCTCCTCCGGCGGGGACGGCGTGCCCGGGCGCGCCCCGGGACGGAAGTGGCGCGACGGCAGCCCGAGGACGTGGAAGCACGCGAGCACGTACGGGATGCCCAGCTTCTCGGCCACGTCGCGGGCGCCGGCCGGCATCAGGCCGGTCGCCAGCAGGGCGTCGCAGCCCTCGGCCGCCGCGGTGAGCGTGTCGAACCGCGCGGCGACCAGCTCGGGGGCGAGCCGGAACGCGTCCGCCGCCGTCGGCGGCTTCGGGCCGGCGACCACCGAGCGCACCGTCGGGCCGAGCGGCACCAGCGGCACGCCGACCCGCGCCAGCAGCGTCGCGAACTCCTCGTCCGGCGGCGCGCACACCCGCACCTGCGCGCCGAGCCCCCGCAGTCCCACCGCCAGTGCCGCCAGCGGTTCAACGTCTCCGCGCGATCCCCACGTCGTCAACAACACGCGCATTTCGTGACTCCCGTTTTCGCAGGTCAGAGCTGTTGGACCGCCGATTCTGCGGCATCACCGGGGCCTTGCCGCAAGCCCCCCGGTGCGTTATACGTTGAGAGTGGCAAGGAGTGGTTCTCCTTGCCTTTCCTCATGCCGGTCGTGCCCTTTCGCCGGTCGTGCCCTTTCGCCGGTCGTGCCCTTTGGCGGTCATGCCCGTTGCCGGTCGTGCCCTTTGGCGGTCGGGTCGGCTCGGGCGGGCCGTCGAACGGGGCGCCGACCCCGGCCCGTCGGCCGGCCGACGGCGGTTTACGTCCCGGGCGCGGTGTGCCAGGCTGAAAGCGTGCGTGGGTTCCCCGCACCCGACGGCGGGAAACCCGGCTTCGGTACTCCGGGATTGTCACCGTCCGTCACCCGGACCGGTGCGGACCAGTGGTGACGCTGTGTGCCCGGGCTCCGATCGGCCGGGCCCGGAAGCGCCGTTCGGCACGGCGGGCGGTTCCGGTCCCGCGCTCACGCACCGCAGCCATCGAGCGGGGCCGCCGGCGAGGTGGTGAGTACCGTGAGCCTGGTTCAGATCGAAGGCTCCGAGGAGGTCCTGCGTGCCGTGCAGGGCATTCCGGAGCTCCACCTGGTGCGTTCGAGCCTGGAGACCCGTGCCGACTACCGGTACAAGGTCGCTGCGTACGCGTCCGACCAGGCGGTCGAGGCGGCGGTTGCGCAGGGTGCCGAGGTGACGGTGCTGCTCTCCTCCGAGGACGCCGCCGATCACCACGCCCGGATGTCGGCCGTGATCGGCCAGGGCTACGCCGAGCGCGGGGAGGTGTGAGCGATGCCCCCGCCCTACGCCACGCCGACCGTGCCGCAGACACCGGCCCAGATCGAGGCGGCGCTCGCCGACCTCGCGGCCACGTTCCCCACGCTGTGCACGCTCGGTGAGTTCCCGAACCGCAGCGTCGAGAACCGGGAGATCCACTTCATCCGCATCGCGAACGCGCCGCAGAACGGCCGTCCGGCCGTGGTGCTGACCGGCGGCGTCCACGCACGCGAGTCCGCGCCGCCGGACGCGCTGATCCACTTCGCGCAGAACCTGCTGGTGAGCCGCACCACCGGCGACGACATCGTCTTCCCCGCGATGTCCTGCCGGCCGCTCCCGCTCGGGCCGACGGTGGAGTACCCCCCGTTCACCATCCCGGCCACCGAGGTGGAGCGGATCCTGAACGGCGTCGACCTCTACGTCGCGCCGCTGATCAATCCCGACGGCCGGCTGTTCGACCAGCTGAACCCGCCGTCCGACCCGATCGGCGCCGGCTGGCGCAAGAACCGGCGGCCCCATCCCAACCCGGCCAAGGTCGGGGTGGACATCAACCGCAACCACGACATCGCCTGGAAGTTCGAGGACTACTACGACATGGCGGTCTACCTGTCCTTCTACCGGGACGGCCCCGCCTCCACCGACAACAGGGACGACACCTACCGCGGGCCGTCCGCGGCCTCCGAACCGGAGACCGCCAACGTGCAGTGGCTCATCGACCACACCAGGGCCAACTACTTCGTCGACGTCCACCAGTTCGGCCGCAAGGTCCTGCTCTGCTGGGGCATCGAGGACAACGGCAACGACCCGTCGATGAACTTCGCCTCGCCCGCCTGGACGGGCAAGCGGGACGGTCTCCGCCCGGGCAGTCCGGGCCTGCCGCCGGACCGCCCCAACTACCGGGAGTTCGTCACCAACTCGCCGCCGCACTTCGTGCGCAAGACGCTCGGCACCATCGCCGGTGAGATGCGGGACGCGATCCTGCGCAGCGCCGGGGTGGACCCGACCGTCAGCACCGCGAGCCCCCGGCGCACCCACTCCACCTACGACGTCGGCCAGAGTGCCTCGCTGTACCACCCGCTGGGCGGCCCGGTCACCGGCACCACCGACGACTACGCCTTCCGCCGGCAGTTCGACGACCCGACCAGGGCACCGGTCTTCGCCTTCACCATCGAGACCGGACACGAGGAGGAGTCCGGATTCCACCCCGACTACGGCAGCCCGCCCGGGCACTACGCCAAGATCGAACGGGAGGTGCACGCGGCGTTGACGGCGCTCTGCGACTTCGCGGCCTGAGCGCTCAGTCGCCGGCTCCGGAACCCGACCCGGGCCGGCCGTCGATGCCGGGGGTGTCCGACCACCAGGGCGGCCCGGAGGCCTGAGCGCCCGTCAGGGAGGGCGTGCGCTCGGCCGCCGGTCCGCGGGCTGCCCGCGGCCGGTCACAGGCCGCGGGCGACGTTGGCGAGGACGGTGTCGACGGCGCGCCGGACCTCGTCGGGGGGCAGGTCGTGCAGGGGGCCGTCGGTGAGGAGATGGGCGAGGCCGTGGACGGCGGACCACGCGCCGTACTCGGCGCCTGGGCGCCGCTCGGGCGGGAGGGCACCCGCGTCGACGAGTTCGTCGAGCCGGGCGGACAGCAGCAGGTAGGGGTCGGTGTCGGGTGCGGGCCGCACCCCGGGGTGGCGGCCGGGGTCGGGGGTCGCGCCGCAGAAGGCGGTACGGAACCAGCCGTGTTCGGTGAGGGCGAACTCGATGTAGGCACGGCCGACGGCTTCGAGCCTCGCCCAGGCGAGTGCCGCGGGTTCGGCGGCGGCCTCGGTGGTGGAGCCTTCGGCGGGGGCGGCCTCGGCGGCGGCCTCGGTGGCAGGGCCCTCGGCGGGGCCGGCCTCGGCGGGGGCGGCCTCGGCGGTGGAGCCCTCGGTGGCAGGGCCCTCGGCGGAGGCGGGGTCGGCCTCGGCGGTGCGTCGGAGCATGAGCAGGCCGAGCCGGTCCATGCAGCGGGCGGCCACGGCCGCGAGGAGGTCCTCGTGGCTGGCGAAGTGGCGGTAGGCGGCGTTGTGGGAGACGCCGGCCTCACGTCCGGCGGCCCGCAGGACCACGGCTTCGGGCCCGCCCGCACGGGCGAGGGCGACGCCGGCGGTGACCAGGGCCTCGCGGAGGTTGCCGTGGTGGTATGTCCGATTCTCCAAGGTTCCACCCCGTTTCACGCCATGTGTTGACAGTGTCCACTTCGGGTGGAAGCGTGTCAATCAGAGCATGTTACCGCTGTCAACATCTCTGGCGGATGGAGTGTGCCATGACCGCCCTCACCCCTCACCGACGCCTTCTCGTCCTGGCCACGGTCTGTCTGGCCGCGTTCGCGATCAACCTGGACACCACGATCGTCAACGTCGCGCTGCCGGAGCTGAGCCGACAGCTGGACGCCACCACCCGGGACCTGCAGTGGGTCGTCGACGGCTACAACCTGGCGTTCGCCGCGCTGGTGCTGACGGCAGGTTCGCTCGGCGACCGGTTCGGCCGCCGACCCGCCCTGCTGGTGGGGCTCGCCGGCTTCGCCGCCACCAGCGCGCTGGGCAGCGCCGTCGGTTCGCCCGGCGCGCTGGTGGCGGTGCGCTTCGCCATGGGAGCGTGCGCGGCGGCCATCTTCCCGACCACCCTCTCCGTCATCACCAACACCTTCCCCGACCGCCGCGCCCGCGCGAAGGCGATCGGGGTGTGGGGTGCGGTCACGGGCCTGGGGGTCGCGGTGGGCCCGGTGGCCGGCGGCCTGCTGCTGGCGCACTTCGGCTGGCCGTCGGTCTTCCTGGCCCTCGTCCCGGTGACCCTGCTCGCCCTGGTGGCGGCCTGGGCCTGGGTGCCGGAGTCCAGCAGTCCGGCCTCGGCGCGCCTGGACCTGCCCGGGCTGGTCACGTCCTCGGCGGCCGTCGGCGTCCTGGTGTACACGATCATCGAGGCCCCCCGTCGCGGCTGGGGCGCCCCGGCCACGGTGGCGGGCTTCGCCGCCGCCGCCGTGCTCACCGCGGCGTTCGTGCTCATCGAGCGCGGCCGGGCCCATCCGATGATCGACGTGACGCTGTTCCGCACGCCGGCGTTCTCGGCCGCCAGCGGGTCGGTCACCGTCGCCTTCTTCGCGCTCTTCGGCTTCATCTTCCTGGTGACCCAGTACTTCCAGTTCATCCGCGGCTACGGCACGCTCTCCACGGGAGTGCGAGTCCTGCCGGTCGCGTTGACCATCGCGCTCGGCTCGCTCGGCGGTGTCGCGCTGGCGACCCGGCTGGGCACCCGCGCCGTGGTCACCTCCGGCCTCGTGCTGCTCGGCACCTCGTTCGCGTGGATCGCCGCCTCGGCGGCCTTCGCGCCGTACCCGCAGGTGGTCGGTCAGATGGTCCTGCTGGGCCTCGGCCTCGGGCTCACCACCGCCCCGGCCACCGAGTCGATCCTGAGCGTGCTGCCTCCGGCCAAGGCCGGTGTCGGCTCGGCGGTCAACGACGCGACCCGCGAGGCGGGCGGCACGCTCGGCGTCGCCGTCCTGGGCTCCGTCTTCACCTCCCTGTACGCGGCCCGGCTCGCCACCGGCTCCTTCGCGGGCCTGCCGCCGCGCACGGCCGACGCCGCCGAGGGTTCGGTCGCCTCCGCGCTCGGCACCGCGACGGCCCTCGGGCGCCGCGACCTGCTGGCCGCCGTCCAGGTCTCCTTCATGGACGCCTTCCACCTCGCCTGTCTGGTCGGCGCGAGCGTCTGCCTGCTCGGGGCGGTCGGCGCCCGCCTCGCCCTGCCCGCCCGGGTGCCGACGCCCGCCCGCGCCCCGGTCGCCGCCCGGCCGGTCGGCGGCACCCAGCCGGCGGCGGTCCGGGCCCGGCCGGCCGCCTCGGGCACCCACCAGGCCGGGCCGGCTCCGGCCGCAACCGCTCGGCCCCAGGACGACCCGCACCGCACCGCACCGCACGCCGTGCCCGGTGCGCGCCGCAGGACGGTGCGCTGACCGCAGGCCGGCAGCACCCGCCCGGGCGCGCACCCGCCACGGCGCGGGCGGCGCCGAACGCGGCGCGACCCCGCCGCCGCCCTCGGCGGGGTGCACCCCGGGCGCCGTGTGGCCCGGCCGGGGGCGGCGCCGCCCCCGGCCGAGCGGGCCCACGCCGTGCTCGCGGC
>NZ_JBHXTG010000021.1:0-85237 GCF_042677465.1 Kitasatospora sp. NPDC127111 | reverse complement strand
TGGGCGGGGTCGAGCCGTGTCCGGCGCCCCGGAGCGCCTTCCTGCGGTTCCGGACGGCCGGAGGGCGGCACCCCCCGGCGGCTGCGGTCAGGTGCGGCGGGAGACGGCCACGCCCGCGAGGCAGATCGCGCCGCCCACCAGGGTCAGCAGGGCGGGTGCCTCGCCGAGCAGCGTCCACGCCATCAGCACGACCAGGGCCGGCACCGAGTACGTGGTCGCCCCCATGCGGCCGGCCGTCGTGCGGGAGATGGCGTAGGCCCAGGTGGTGAACGCCAGGGCGGTCGGGAACAGGCCGAGGTACACGACGTCGAGGAGCGCGGACGGCGGGGCGTCCGCGAGGTCGGACAGCAGCTGCGGGCTGAACGGCAGACAGGCCACCGCGCCGATCAGGCAGCCGAAGGTCGTCACCTGGAGCGGGCTGGCCGTGCGCAGCGCCGGCTTCTGGCTCACCACCCCGGCCGCGTACGCCACCGCGGCCAACAGGCACAGCACGATGCCGAGGACGGAGTTGCCGCCGCCCCCCGACATGGAGAGGCCCACCACCACCGCCCCGGCCAGGGACACCGCCATCCCGGTGAGCAGCTTGGGCGGGAACCCCTCGCGCAGCAGCCACCCGCCCAGCAGGGCGATCAGCACCGGGCCGACGCCGACCAGCATGGCCGCGGTGCCCGCGTCGACCTGCTTCTCGCCCCAGTTCAGGGCGACGGTGTAGAGGCCGAACCAGAGCAGGCCCGAGGCCGCGATCCCCGGCCAGGCCGAGCGCGGGGGCAGCCCCTCCCGGCGGTACAGCAGCAGCCCGAGCAGCGCGAGCGACCCCACCACGAGCCGGCCCAGTGCCAGGGCCCCGGGGCCGAAGTGCGGGCCGGCGCTGCGGATCGCCACGAACGCGGACGCCCACAGCACCACGGTCGTCGAGGCGGCCGCCAGTGTCCGGCCGTCGATGCGGGCCGTGGCGTCGGGCCGGGCCGTGGCGTCGGGCCCGGCCGTAACACCGGGTCCGGCCGTGGCGTCGGGCCCGGCGGTGGCATCGGTCGTAGAAAGATCCATGCCGGGAACCTACGCCCGGGTCGGTTCGGCCCGCACCGAAATATCCGCCGCCCCGTGCGCCACCCTGTTCGCCGCCCCGTGCGCCGCCGTCCCGGCTCCCGCCGCGCCCCCCGGCCCGGCGATCTACCATGAAAGCGATGTTCCGCCCGGTGTCCTCGCCGCCGGGTGAGGAGGCGACATGGCAGCCGACATGGCAATGGCACCCGACCTGGCCGCCCTCGGAGCCCCGGACGGCTCCCGGTACCTGCCGATCTCCGAACACGGTCTGATCGGTGACCTCCGGACCGCCGCGCTCGTCGGCACCGACGGCACCATCGACTGGTACTGCTGTCCGCGCTTCGACGCGCCCAGCGTGTTCGCGGCCATCCTGGACGCCGACCGGGGCGGGTCCTTCCAGCTGGCCGCCGACGTGCCGACGCGCACCCGGCAGTTCTACTTCCCCGACACGAACGTCCTCATCACGCGGTTCTTCGCCGCGGACGGGGTGGCCGAGGTCCAGGACTTCATGCCGGTGGTCGACGAGTCGCGCGAGGCGGACCGGCACCGGCTGATCCGGCGGGTGGTCTGCGCGCGGGGAACTCTCCCCTTCCGGGCGGCCGTCGCGCCCCGCTTCGGCTACGGCGCCGAGCGCCACACCCTGCGGTTGGACGGCGGCCACGCGGAGTTCCGCGCCCCGTCACTGGCGCTGGCGCTGACGTCGACGGTGCCGCTCGAAGCCGACGGCGTGGACGTGCGGGCGCACTTCAAGCTCCTGGAGGGCGAGTCCGCCGTCTTCGCCCTCGACGTGGCGAGTGCCGGCGTCCGGCCGCGCGCGTGCCCCCGCGCGGAGGCGCAGGCGCAGTTCGAGGCGACGGTGCGGTTCTGGCGCCGTTGGCTGGCCCAGTCGCGCTACCACGGGCGCTGGCGGGAGATGGTGCACCGCTCCGCCCTGCTGCTGAAGCTGCTCACCTACGCCCCCACCGGCGGCATCGTCGCCGCACCGACCACCAGCCTGCCCGAGCGGGTCGGCGGCGAGCGCAACTGGGACTACCGCTACGTCTGGGTCCGCGACGCGGCGTTCTGCCTCTACGCGATGCTGCGTCTCGGCTTCACCTCGGAGGCCGAGGCGTTCATGGGCTTCCTCTCCGGATCCGGAGTCCTCCGGTGCGCCGACCCGATCGGCCCGGCCGGCCCGTTGCAGATCATGTACGGCATCGACGGGCGCGCCGACCTGCCCGAGTTCGAGCTCCCCCACCTGGAGGGGTACCTCGGGTCCGCCCCGGTGCGGGTGGGGAACGCCGCCACGGGACAGCTCCAGCTCGACATCTACGGCGCGCTGATCGACTCCGTCTACCTCTACGACAAGTGGGGGAAGCCGATCAGCAGCGGCCACTGGGACGAGCTGGGCGCCGTCGTGGACTGGCTCTGCGACCACTGGGACCAACCCGACGAGGGCGTCTGGGAGACCAGGGCGGGCCGCCGGGACTTCGTCTACTCGCGGCTGATGTGCTGGGTGGCCCTGGAACGGGCGATCCGGATGGCGAACCGGCGCGGTCTCCCCGCCGACCTGCCCCGCTGGCGGCGCTCCCGCGACGCGATCTACCGGCAGATCATGAGCCGCGGCTGGTCGGCCGAGCGGGGGGCGTTCGTCCAGGGGCTGGACGACGACGTGCTCGACGCCTCGCTGCTGATGATGCCGCTGGCCAAGTTCATCGCCCCGACCGACCCCAAGTGGCTGTCCACCCTGGACGCGCTCGGCACCGAGCTGGTCTCCGACTCCCTGGTCTACCGCTACGACCCGGCCGCCAGTCCGGACGGTCTGCGGGGTGACGAGGGCACCTTCTCGATCTGCTCGTTCTGGTACGTCGAGGCGCTGGCCCGCGCCGGGCGTCTGGAGGAGGCCCGGCTGGCCTTCGAGAAGATGCTGACCTACGCCAACCACCTCGGCCTGTTCGCCGAGGAGATCGGCCGGACCGGCGAGCAACTCGGCAACTTCCCGCAGGCGTTCACCCATCTCGCGCTGATCAGCGCCGCGTTCAACCTCGACCGCGCGCTCGGCTGACCCGCGGTGGCGGGCTCAGGCGTCCCGCGCGGCGTCCCGCGTCAGCGCGAGGACCGGGATCCGGCGTCCGGCGCGCTCCTGGAAGGTCCTGAAGTACGGGGTGAGCAGCAGCTGCTGGGCCCAGAGGCGGTCGCGCTCCGCGCCCTCGGTCACCGTCGCGGTGACCCGGTAGGACTCGGTGCCGACCTCGACGAGCGCGGTGGGATCGGCCCGCAGGTTGTGGTACCAGCCCGGGTGGTTGGGCCGGCCGCCGTTGGCCGCGAAGACCACCAGCCGCTCGCCGTCCCTGAGGTAGGTCATCGGCATCGTGCGGGGCTCCCCGCTGCGCGCGCCGGTGCTGGTGAGCAGCAGCAGTGGAACCCCGTCGAAGTCACCGCCCACCACGCCGCCGGCGGACCGGAACTCGTTGATCACAAGCTGGTTGCGCTGCTGCCGCTCTGACATGGAGCCTCATTTCCAGGAGTGTTGCCGCCGCCCGGGGGTGAACCCCGCCCGGCCACCTTGACGATCTTGCGGCTCCCCGTCAAGCGATCTCCGACGCCCGGCATGGCGGATGACGCACCGTCTTGACCTCTTCCGATGCCGGTACTCGTACGTCGCGAACGCCGGGCAGCCGCGGCTGCCCGGCGTCGACGCCGGTGTCGGTGGTCGGTGGTCGGTGCCGGTCAGGTGTGCGTGAGGTCGGCCGGTCGGGAGCGTCGGGCCGTCAACCGTACGGCGACGAGGGCGACCAGACAGCCCAAGGCGTACAGGACCGTCAGCCGCTGCACGAACGGAAGCGGGGGGAGGAGGACCACGCTGGTGAGCGCGGGGGTGAGCAGGGGCGGTGCGGCCAGGACGGCCGTGGCTGATGCGGTCCGGCCGATGGTGCGGGCGGTGCAGGCCACGGCGGCGCCGGTGGCGACCGGGGCGACGATGTCGAATCCGGAGAGGTTGATCCAGTCCACGATGCCGCCGGTGAGGGTGATGGTGATGTCCGCGGCCATGATGGGGACGGCGACCGCCCAGGGTGCCACCGAGCGCGGGTGCGCCCGGTCGGGTGGTGCGAGCAGCAGGATGAGCGCGTTGAGGACGATCAACGCGTAGCGGCGCTCGCTGAGACCGACCACCCAGGTGTCCGCGGCCCCGCCGAGCAGCTCGGGCCGGGCCAGGACGTGGATCAGCGGTGGTGCCACGACGGCGACCAGGGCGAGGGCCCGCGCCGACGACCAGCGCCTGGCCAGCACGGCTCCCAGCATCAGCACGGCGGGGAGCAGCGCCACCGCGGCCGCGAGGAACGGTCCGACCCGCTGGGCGCCCTCGTCGGAGAAGGTCTCGAAGTCGGGGTCGGTGACCATGCGGAAGGCCCACCAGAGGTGGGCGGCCGCGTACGTCCCGGCCAGCACCGCGGCGAGCGGGGCGGCGGTGGCGAACGCCCGGCCCAGCGGCCGGTGGGAGACCAGTCCGAGCCGGAGGCGGGCGCCGTGCGCGGCGACATCGGCCACCTCGCGCAGCCCGCCGAGCCGGCCCGCGCGGGCGAGGTGGCGTTCGGCGTGGTCGGCGACCTCCGCGAGCGGGGTGGTGCCGTAGGAGGCCGGGTACAGGGCGAGGGCCCACCGCAGCAGACGGACGGCCGGGCGGCGCGGGCCGGGGGTCATGCCGTACCTCCCACGAGTCGGGTCCAGGTCCTCGACAGGCGTCGGTCGGCCTCGCGGAGCGCGGCCCGCAGGCGCTCGCTCTCGCCCCTGAGCGCCTGGGCGCCCTCAGGGGTGAGGGCGAACACCCGCCGGGGGCGCCCGTGCACCGTTTCCTCCCGCTCTACGCGGATCAGCCCCTCCGCCAGGAGGCGGTCGAGGGTCCCGTAGAGGGTGCCGGCGCCGAGCCGCACCCGGCCCTCCGAGATCGCGGCGACCTCGTCACCGAGCGCGTAGCCGTGCCGGGGCTCGTCGGCAAGTGCCGTGAGGAGAAGGAAGGTTGGCTCCTGCATGGAGCGTTTGTTCGTCACGGTGGCCACCATAGTACGGTCACCGTAGTGTCTGGCAAGAGGCCGACTGACTTTCCGTCAAGCCGACTCGGCGACACCTTCGGCGAGGCCCCCTCCGGGGCGCCCGGCAGCGCGGAACGGGCGCGCCCGCGGGGGCGGGCGCCGCCCGGTCAGGTGAACTCGCACGGCCGGCCCGGCGTGGCGGGCGGCGCGGGGCCGGGGTGGGCGAGGATGCGAGACGGTTCGCCCAGGAACCGATCCGGGGCGCGGCACTCCGCCGCCCACCCCGCGGGCGCACCCTCCCCCGTGAGAGAGGAGCGAGATGACCGTGCCCGCTGTGACGAAAGAGGTCGAGGACTTCGTCGACCTCTGCGTGCCGTTGACCGGCTTCGCGGCGTTCGACCTGTACGCCACCGGCATGGCCGAGCGCTACCTGGAGACCGCCCGGAACCAGGTCGGGCCCACCGCCTTCGCGGAGTTCCGGGCCGCGTGGGCCGTGGCCGTCGCGGAGCGCGGCGGCCCGCGGGACCTGTCGCCCACCCACCTGGAGGTGGCCCGCGCGATCACGTACCTGTGGCTCACCGGCGCCTGGCCGCGTCTGGCGCCGGCCGCGCACGCGGCGCTGCGCCGCCAGATGGCGAACGAGGAGTTCGTGGTCGCGCCGGAGGCCTACGTCGAGGGCCTGGTGTGGCGCACGTTCCACGGGCACCCGGCCGGGGCCAAGCCCCCGGGGTTCGGCACCTGGGCGGTCCCACCGCCGCCGCAGCCCACCACCGCCGCGCTGCGCCAGGGCCTGGGCCTCGACGAGGAGTTGGTCTGCCGCACCGGATTGACGGCCGAGGTCGCACTGGACGCCGTCCCCGCCCACCTGCTGCCCGGCCACCGCGCCTCCCGCGCGATCCCGCCGTCCGCCGTACCGACCGCCGCCGCGCGGTCCGACGCCCCGGAGGAGCACGCATGACCGACACCGTCCACACCGTCAGTGCGGACGAAGCCGTCCGGCGGCGCTACGACGTCGTCATCGTCGGCGGCGGCTGGTCCGGCAGCCTGGTCGCCAAGGAACTCGGCGACCTCGGCTGGCACGTCCTGATCCTGGAGGCCGGCAACGGCGGCACCGAGACCTGGCCCGGCTACCTGGGCTCGCTCTCCACCTTCCACTCCGCCGTCGCCAAGGTGCCCAACTCCGCCTACCGGCGCAGCGTCGCCGCGCCCTACCCAGACGTCCTCGACCTCGCCCCGGTGCGCAACCCGGAGCCGGGCGAGCCGGAGTTCACCGCGAACGGCTACTTCGTCCAGAACGGGCGGCTCCCCTACGGCACCGACTACCTGCGGGAGCTGGGCGGCACGGCGATGCACTGGCTCGGCGCCGTGCCGCGCATGCACCCCGAGGACTTCGCCACCGAGCACCACGGCTACGGGCGCAACTGGCCCATCGACGCGGCGGAGCTGCAACCCTGGTACGCGCGCGCCGAGTTCGAGATCGGCGTGGCCGGGAACGCGGACGACCAGCGCGCGATCGAGGTCGTCACCGACCCGGACTACGTCTATCCGATGCACCAGATCCCGGCCAGCTACATCGACCGGTACTGCGAGGACCTCAACGGCACGCGCATCACGGACGACGTCACGGGCGGCACGTACGAGCTGCACGTCCGGAGCCTGCCGCAGGCTCGCAACTCCACCCCGAACCCGGACCACTCCCCCGTCCCGTACCGACCGGAGAGCGCGGTGGGGCTGCCCAACTACGGCGAGCGCTGCGTGGGCAACGCGAGCTGCGTGCCGATCTGCCCGGTGCAGGCGAAGTCCCACCCGCTGCGCCAGCAGGCCCGCTTCGCGAGGACGGTCTCACTCGCCACCCGCTGCGTCGCGACCCGGGTCCGCCTGGCGGGCCCGACCCGGGGCGGCCGGGTGAGCGGGGTGGAGTTCCGCACGTACACCGACCCGGCCTCGCCGGTCGGGCGCTCGTACGTGGTCGAGGCGGACCTGGTTGTGCTCGCCGCGCACGCCGTCGAGAACGCGCGGCTGCTGCTGTTCTCCGGGCTCGCCAACGGGAGCGACCAGGTCGGTCGCAACCTGATGGACCACCCGACCATCCTCAACTGGGCGCTCGCCGACGAGCGGCGCGGGCCCGTCGGGCCGTTCCGCGGGCCCGGGCACACCTCGGGCTGGGAGGCGTTCCGCTTCGGCGAGGGGCGCGCCAGGCGGGCCCCGTTCCGGATCGAGATCGGCAACTGGGGCTGGGGCTGGGCCACCGGCGCGCCGATGAGCAACGTCGCGACCTCCCTGGGCATCGGCGGCGACGAGAACGGTGAGGTGCGGCGGGACGGCGTGTTCGGGCCGGAGCTGCGCCGTCTGCTCGGCTCCACGATCGGCCGCCAGCTGCAACTGCAGATCGCCGTCGAGCAGTCGGCGAACCCGGCCAACCGGGTCACCATCGACCGCCGCCACCGCGACGCCATGGGCAACCTGCGCCCGGTCATCACCTACGACCTCGACCAGCACACCCGGGACGGACTCTTCGCCGCCCGCAAGGTGGCTCAGAAGATCTTCGGCCACCTCGGTGCCACCGACCACACCGACCACGCCCCGCGCGGCGGCGTGCCCCCGCTCGGGCACTTCGTGCACACGCTGGACGGGGAGACCCTGGACCTGGCCTACAGCGGCGCGGGCCACGGCGCCGGCACCCACATCATGGGGACGTCCGCGACCACCTCCGTGGTCGACGCCTACCAGCGCACCTGGGAGCACCCGAACCTGTACGCCGTCGGTTGCGGCAGCATGCCCTCCATCGGCACCAGCAACCCCACCCTCACCATGCTCGCCCTGGCCCTGCGCAGCGCGGAGAGGATCCACCAGGACCTGCTCCTCGACCGGCGGCCGGCCGACCTGCGCGGCGCCGCCGGGGGCACGACGGACACGGAGGTACCGGCGTGATCACCGCCCTCGAACTGGACGAAGCGGGCTTCGGTGTCCCGAGGACGCTCGACGACCTGCGCACGTACCTCCAGGCGGCGATGGAGGTGGAGCACCTGACCATCCCGGTGTACATGACCGGCATGTACTCCATCCGTCCCGGCACCAACCGTACGGCGTACTACGCGATCCGGGCCGTGCTGCTGGAGGAGATGCTCCACATGACGCTGGCCGCCAACCTGCTGAACGCGGTCGGCGGCGCCCCGAAGGTCGGTACCGGTTTCGTCGCGAGCTACCCGGCGAGGCTGCCCTTCAGCGGTGAGACCGTCCCCGGCATCGGGTTGCAGCACTTCTCGCCCGAGGCGCTCAGGACCTTCCTGCGGATCGAGCAGCCGAAGGCGATCACGCCGGCGGAGCCGGGCTCCGGCTGGACCTCCATCGGGCAGTTCTACGACACCATCCGGGCGGGCCTGGAGTACCTCATCGAGACCCTCGGCCACGACGCGGTCTTCGCCGGAGGGAAGCCGGGCCACCAGGTCGGGCCGGAGGACTTCTACAACTCCGGCGGCGAGGTCTTCCCCGTCGACGGCCGCAACTCGGCGCTGGAGGCCCTGGAGACCATCACCGAGCAGGGCGAGGGCGTCCACGACACGATCTGGAACAGCAACGACCGGTTCGGCGAACAACCCGAACTCGCCCACTACTTCCGCTTCAACGAGATCCTCACCGGGCGCGGCTACGGCCCCGACGACCGCCCCCAGGACCAGCCCAGCGGGCCGCTGATCGACGTGACCTGGGAGGACGCCTACCCGATCCACGGCGACTCGAAGGTCGCCGACTACCAGCGGTTCGCCGCCACCAGTGCCGTGTACGAGCAGGCCGTCGCGTTCAACTCCCGCTACGCGGTCCTGTTGCGGTACCTCGACTCCGCCTTCAACGGGCGGCCGCGGCACATGGCGCTGGCCGTTCCCACCATGCTCGAACTGCGCGACCGCGCCGAGCAGCTCTACCGCAACCCCCACCCGGACCCGGCACTCGCCGCCCGGGGCCGCTTCGCCAGCCCCACCTTCGAGATCGCCCGGCACCAGTTCGACGCCGCCGACGAGGAGATCGGACGCAACATCCGGGCGGCGACGCTCGAAGCGGGCGAACCGATCGACCTGTCCGGCCTCGCCTCCGACTCCGTCGAAGCCTTCGTGTGAGCCGGCGGCTGCCTGCGCCGCGCGCCCCGGTCACGGCGGTGCGGTCGTCTCCGCCGGGCGGCGGCGCAGGCAGCGGCGCAGGCGGCGGCGCTCGGCGTCGCTGCCTGCCAGGGCGAGGGCTTCGCGGTAGGCGGCGGCCGCCTCGGTGCGCGGCCGAGACGGCCGGGCAGGTCGGCCCGGGTGGCCGCCGGTCGGCGCGGACCAGGCTGCCGCCGTGCTCCGGCAGCCTGGCGGCGATGACGGCCCGGGCGATCGGCGGGGTGCTGACCGTCTGTGCTCGTGGGCCGGGAGGGTTCAGGTGGCCGCTGTGGCCGGTCCACCCGTGGGTCTCGTCGGCGCCGCTCAGCCGAGCGGCCCGCTACCGGTGGGTGCGGGGAGCGCGTCCGCCCCCCGAGCCCCCTGGGCCTCCAGGAACTCCTCGCGGATCTCCTTCGGCCCGAACGGCCAGGCTCCCTCGGCCTTCGACCAGACCAGGTAGGCGAGGCCGCCGAGGGCGACCCAGGCCAGCGACCACTCGATCGGGTGGACGCCCGGGTTGGCCTCGTCCGCGTAGCCGTAGATGACCAGCCAGCCGACGGCGGCGACGATGCTCGGCAGCGGGTAGAGCACCATCCTGTACGGGCGGGTGAGGCGGGGCTGCCGCCGGCGGAGCACCGTGACGGCGGCGATCTGGGCCAGCGCCTGGACGATCACCATGACGCTGGTGAGCAGGGTGATCAGGATGCTCAGCGGCGGGTGCTCGGCCGTGTCGCCGACGTGCCGCGCGAACAGGAAGCCGGCGGCCGTGATGGTGCCCATGGCGACCAGGCCGAACACCGGGAAGCCGTGCCGGGGGTGCAGCGTGGCGAAGGAGCGGAAGAACATCCCGTCGCGGGCCGCGTCGTACGGCACCCGGGAGCCGCCGAGCAGTCCCGCGAAGACGGAGGCGAAGGCGGTGATCAGGATCAGCACCGTCACGGTGTCGGCGGCGCCCTTGCCCCAGGTCCGCTCCAGCACCGCGGAGGCGACGGACCTGGAGGCCACGTTGTCCGGGTCCAGCATGTCCGGCCAGTGGATCACGCCGAGGACGCCGACCTGCATCAGCAGGTAGACGGCCATGACGGCGGTGATCGAGTAGATGATCGCGCGCGGCATGACCCGGCCGGGGTTCTTGATCTCGGCACCCAGGTAGGAGGCGGTGTTGTAGCCGAGGTAGTCGTAGATCCCGATGGTCAGGCCGGCGGCGAAGCCGGTCCAGAACCGGCCGTGGGTCAGCTCGACGGCGTGGGCGGGCCAGGTGAAGGCCAGCGACGGGTCGAAGTCGGTGAAGGCGGCCACGATCACCAGGCCGACCGAGAGGATCATCACGCCCCACATGACGACCGTGATCGCGCTGATGTCCTCGACCCGGCGCCAGAGCAGCACGATGACGGCGGCGAGCACCGCCACGCCGACGGCGTCCCCCTGAACGGTCGTCATGCCGGGCCACAGGTACGCGAGGTACTGCACCAGGCCCTGAACGCCGGTGGACATGATCAGCGGGATGAACAGCATGGCCGTCCAGACGAACAGGAACGACATCAGCCGCCCGGTGCGGTACTGGAAGGCCTCGCGCAGGTAGACGTAGGTGCCGCCGGAACCGGGCAGCGAGGCACCGAGCTCGGCCCAGACCAGGCCGTCGACGAGGGCGAGCAGGGCCCCGGCGATCCAGCCGATCACGGCCTGCGGGCCGCCGAAGGCGGCGACCATCAGCGGGATCGTCACGAACGGCCCGATGCCGCACATCTGGCTCATGTTGATCGCGGTGGCCTGGAAGAGGCCTATTCTCCGGGCGAGGCCTGAGGACACAGATGGCTCCAGGTGGTCGGGGGCGAGAGCCGGGCGGGGTGGGACGCGACGACGCGAGGGCTCGGGCACGCGAGGACTCGGGGACGCGACGACGCGCAAAGGCAGGGATGCGGGACCGCGGGACCGCGGGACCCGGGGATCAAGTTAAGGATCGTTACTTAATGCGTCAAGGGAGTGCGGAGCTCCTGCGGGACTCGGTGCCGCAACGATTCGGCAGCCCTGCGCCCGGGCACCCGGCACGGAACCGGGGCCCGCGCCCCCACGGCCCACGCCGGTGATGTTCAGGCCCGGCCCCCCGGATCACGGTCAGCTGTCCGGCCTCCCGCGTCGACCCGTCCCGCCCTGTGCGGGGGCGACCTCCGCCCAGTACGCCTCCAACCGGTCGGCCACCAGCAGCGGCTGGCTGAGCGCCACCAGATGGCCGCCGGGGATCTCGTCCGGTACGAGCCCGAGCCGCTCGCGCGCCACCCGCCGTTGGAACCCGACGGGGAAGAGCCGGTCGTCCCGCCCCACCAGCACCCGGGTGGGCACGTCCGGCCAGGCGGCCAGGTCCAGCGGCGAGGCGAAGACCGCGTCCGACTCCGGGCGCTCCTCCGACGCGGCCTCCTCGACCAGCCGCCGCGGAACGTCGTGCAGGAAGTAGGTGAACACGTCGAACTCCGCGTCCGCCGGGCGGCCCTCCCTCCGGTCGTTGGCCCGCATCGCCCCGGCCTGACCGGTGTTCTCCCACCAGGCACCGGGCGTCTCGCCGGGCAGCGGGATCATCGGGTTCACCAGGACCAGCAGCGCCGCGTCCAGCCGCCCGCAGGCCATGACGGCGGTGAACGCCCCGAGCGACTGCCCCACCAGCACCACCCCGGTGCGGCCGCGGGCCGCCTCGGTCACCAGCGCGGTGTACTCCGGCAGCGCCGCCGAGTCGTCGTCCGCCGGCAGGTCGACCGCCACCACCTCCCGGCCTCGCCGTCGCAGCTCGTCCGTCACCGGGTGCCAGTACCAGGAGGCACCCCCGGCGCCCGGGATCAGCACGAAGGTCGGGTCCGTCACGTCCTGCTCCTGTCCGCTCGATGGGCCGCCCGGCCACGGTACGCAGCGCACCCGCACCTCGCGCCGACATCGCGGGCGGGCGGCGTGGCGGGCCGGCCGGCATCCGCCCGGCGGCGGCCTCGACCGGACGGGGTCTCCGCGGGCGCGTCCGGCCGTGTCGGCCCGGGTTCGGGCGGCGGCGTTGCGTACGGTCGACGGCGTCGCCGCCGGACCGCCGCCGCCGGACCGCTGCCGGCGGACCGAGGTGGGCGGACCGCGGTCGGCGGACCCTGCCAACCCCCCGTCGAAGGAGACCGGCAGCCGTGCAACGCAAGTGGTGGACGCTGATCGCCGTCTCGGTCGCGACGTTCATGCTGCTGCTCGACATCACGGTGGTCAACGTCGCCCTGCCGTCCATCCGCAAGGACCTGGGCGCGAGCTTCACCGACCTCCAGTGGGTGTTCGACGCCTACGCCCTGTCGCTGGCCGCCCTGGTGCTGACGGCCGGTTCGCTGGCCGACCGGCTCGGGCGGCGCCGGGCCTTCGCCGCGGGGCTGGTGATCTTCTCGGGTGCCTCGCTGCTCTGCGCGATCGCGCCGAACCCGGTCTTCCTCAACGTCTCCCGCGCGGTGCAGGGCGTCGGCGGCGCGGTGATGTTCGCCGTCTCGCTGGCGCTGGTCGCGCAGGAGTTCCCGCCCGGCCGCGAGCGCGGCACCGCGATGGGGATCTACGGGGCGACGATCGGCGTGGCCGTCGCCGTCGGGCCGCTGATCGGAGGGGCGCTCACCAGCTCGCTCGGCTGGGAGTGGATCTTCTACCTCAACGTGCCGATCGGAGCCGCGGCCCTGGTCGTCACCTACCTCAAGCTGGCGGAGAGCCGCGACCCCAACGCCACCCGGATCGACTGGGCCGGGGTCGCGGTCTTCAGCAGCGGGCTGTTCCTGCTCGTCCTCGCGCTGGTGCGGGGCAACGCCGAGGGCTGGGGCAGCGCGCTGATCGTCGGGCTGTTCGCCGGCGCGGCCGTCCTGCTCGCCGTCTTCGTGCTCGTCGAGCGCCGCGTCCCGGAGCCGATGCTGCCGCTGGGACTGTTCCGCCGGCACGCGTTCACCGGAGTGCAGCTGGCCGCGTTCGCGGTGTCCAGCTCGCTGTTCGCCCTCTTCCTCTACCTGACGCTGTACCTGCAGAACTACCTCGGGCTCTCCCCGTTCGCGGCGGGCGTGCGCTACCTGCCGATCACCGTGCTCAGCTTCGTCGTGGCTCCGCTGGCCGGGATCATGCTCTCCCGGGTGCCGGCCCGGCTGATGCTCTGCGTGGGCCTCGTCGCGGTCGGCGCGGGCATGCTGCTGATGGGCGACGTCCAGCCGGACGACACCTGGACCGGCCTGCTGGCCGGGTTCCTGGTCGGCGGCGCGGGCGTCGGCCTGATCAACCCGGTGATCGCCGACGTGGCGGTGAGCGTGGTGCCCAAGGAGAGGAGCGGCATGGCCGCCGGGATCAACGACACCTTCCGGCAGGTCGGCATCGCGGTCGGCATCGCCGTCTGGGGGGCGATCTTCGTCGGCCGGGGCTCGCACGAGGTCCGCGAGCTGGCGGCGGGCACCCCGATCGCGGAGGGGGCCCGGCCGCGCGAACTGATCGAGGCCGCCTCCTCCGGCAGCCTGCCGCAGGTCCTCGCCTCGCTCCCCGAACCGGCCCGGGAGGCCGCGTCGGCCGCCGCCCGGGCCGGCTTCCTGGACGGCCTCAACCTCGTGCTGCTGCTCGGCGGGATCGTCAGCCTGGTCGGTGCCGCCCTCGCGCTCTGGCTGGTCCGCGAGGACGAGATCGACCGCCAGGAGGAGGTGGAGGAGGCGGCCGGCCAGACCCCCTGACGCCCGCTCAGAGCTGCGGCGTGCGGTGGAGGGAGATCAGCAGCCGCCAGACCTGGTGGGCGATCCGCTCCGGTTCGGCCTCGATCCGGCCGTGCAGCCAGTCCGCCAGCACGCCGGTGAAGGTGCCGGCCACCGCGGAGGCCACCAGGTCGGGCTCCGGGGCGCCCGCGAGGGCCCGCTCGGTGCGGCTGCGCTCGCGCAGGTCGCGGGTGAGCACCAGGCCGAGCGGGCCGCCGCCGCCCGGGGTCAGCAGGGCCCGGTACAGGGCGGCGTGCGGGGCCAGTTCGGCGAAGAAGCCGGTGAGCGCGGGCGGCGGGGCGGCCGGGTCGGGCACGCCGCGCCAGGCGTGCAGGGCGTCCACGGCCGCGCGGACGATGTCGGCGCAGGCGTCCACCGCGAGCGCCTCCAGGTCGGCGTAGTGGACGTAGAAGGTGGCCCGGCCGACCCCCGCCCGGCGCACCAGCGCGGCGACGTTGACCTCCGCCAGCGGGCGTTCGGCGCACTCCTCCAGCAACGCCCGGCGCAGTCTGGCCCGGGTGCGCTCGGCCCTCGGGTCCTGGGCGGCGCCCGGGTCGTGCGCCGCCCTCGGGCCCTGCTCGGTCCTCGGGTCCTGGGCGGCGCTCATCCGGCGAGCAGGACGGCGCCGAGCGCGAGCGCGCCGGGCAGCGCCTGGGCGAGCAGGATGCGGCGGTTCGCGGTGGCGCCGCCGTACAGGCCGGCCACGACCACGCAGGACAGGAAGAACACCTGCGCCTGGAACCCGACCGGGTCCCCGGCGGCCAGGCCCCAGACCAGCCCGGCGGCGAGGAAGCCGTTGTAGAGGCCCTGGTTGGCGGCGAGCGGCGCGGTACGGCGGGCGAGGGCGGCATCGAAGCCGGAGAGCTCCCGGCCCGGCCGGCGCTCCCACAGGAACATCTCCAGCACCAGGATGTACCCGTGCAGGACGGCCACCAGGGCGACCAGGACATCGGCGGTCACGCGCATCATCAGCTCCCAGACTTCATGGACAGGTGTCCATCATACCTGGACACCTGTCCATGAAGTCCAGCGGACCCTCACGCGTCCAGCGGGGCGAGCGCGGGGTAGACCTCCCGCCAGCGGTACCGGGCGCAGTGCAGCTGCCAGTGGGTGAACCCGGTCAGGTAGCGGTCGAGGTGGGGGCGCTGCTCCTCGGTGGCGAGGTCCAGGACGCGCCGGTACGCGGAGATGCCGCTGTCGAGGGTCTGGCGGTAGGCGGCGAGGTAGGGGAGGCGCTCCGCGACCGACCGGCGGTGGATCCGGCTCACGGCGAAGTCGGCGCCGTGGACCGCCTCCTTGTAGCAGGACACGACGTCGTTGATGTCGTTGAGGAAGGCCACGCCCGAGCCGAGCGCCGCCGACCAGAAGCCCCGGTGGGTGTCGGCGCGCAGACACGGATCGGCGAACTGGAGCGAGGTGAACCAGAACTGGGAGAAGCCGTTGAAGGCCCGGACGAAGTCGCTGTCGATCCCGTCCGAGACCTCCGGGTCGAACTCCGCCTCCATGAGGACGCCGGTGATCGCGTTGTGGAAGAAGCTCTTCCAGACGGCGAGGAAGGTCGGGTCGCAGAACCGCGCGACCTCGCCGAACATGTGCCGGACGTACCGGGCGGTCGGTGTGGAGGGCTGCCCGTCGGGCGTCAGGCCGGCTCGCAGGACGGCCGCGGCCTCGGCGCGGTCGTGGCAGCACACGTCGTCGGTGTGCGTGGTGAACACCCAGATCCGGTCGACGGCGAGGGCGAGCGCGTCGTCCGTGATGGGCACCATGACGGCCCGCATCCGGGTGATGTGGTCGATCGTCGCGGCGGGCACGGTGACCCCGAAGGCCTCGAACTCGGCGGTGAGCACCCGGACGGCGGTGCGGCCCTGCGTGCGGTCCACCGGGGGGTCGAAGGAGTCGGTGAGGACGATCAGGTCGTCCACCAGGCCGGCGGCGAGCACCTCGGCGACCATCGCACGGTGGCGCGGGTCGGGGATGGCCCGGAGGGCGCTGCCCGCACGGTGGTGGAGGGTGTCGATGCCGGGCGGTCGGGGGTGCCTGATCGTGCGGCCTGTGAGGTTCACACCGTGTCCTTCGTCCACCGGGTCGCCCGCGGCATCCGGCGCCGTGCGGGTCGGCCCGATCCTCACAGAGTCCGCCACCCGCCGGCCGTGGGACGACCGACCCGCAACTCGACCGGGTGCACGGGGTGGCGGCCGATTGACGGGCGCCAACCCGGGCGGTCCGGGCAGGCGGCCGCCCCGGGCACGGTGGGTGCCCGGGGCGGCACGGGTCGGGCCGTTCGGCCGGGGTCGGCAAACCGGCCGGTCAGCCGGTCAGTGGGTGAGGATGCCGGGGTCGGAGAGGCCGGGGGCGCCGGTCTCGACGTGGCCGGCGAGGCGGCGGACGAAGTCGGCCGTGCCGCTGGAGGTGACCGTCACGTCGTACCAGTTGTGCCCGGCGCTCAGGTCGACGGTGTACCCGACGGTCGCGCCCCGGCGGACGGTGAGGGTCTGCGGCGCGCCGCCGTAGGCGTTGGTGACGGTGAGGACGGCGTCCGCACCGGCCGGGTTGGTGAAGGTCAGGTCGAGGTTGCCGGTGGTCGCGTTGTGGCGCGCGGTGACCTCGGGCCCGGCCGTCTTCCCGGGGTTGCGGAAGCGGCGCAGGAATCCGTTCGGGCCGTGGACGGTGAGGTCCGTGACGCCCTTGGAGTACTTGGTGTTCCAAGCGTCCGCGATCGTCCGGCCGGCCTCCGCGGTGTACGTCCACGGGCCGTCCGTGCGGTTGGCGGACGTCACCAGGAACTGGCCGCCCGCCGCCGCGCCGGCGCTGAAGGTGAGGCCGAACTTCCCGGTGCCGATGTCGGCCGAACCGTCCACGTACGGCGCGTACTTCAGCGGGCGGGTGGGCTTGGCGCCCGGCTCCTGGGTGGGCATGGTGCCGGTGGCGGGCGGGGTGGGCACGTAGTCCGGGTGCCGGTTGCGGTCCTTGGGGACGTACGCGGCCGTGGGCGGCAGCGTCGCCGGCGCCGCGTTCGACGTGGTGAAGTCGAAGGCGGAGGTCAGGTCGCCGCAGACGGCGCGCCGCCAGGGCGAGATGTTGGGCTCCGCCACGCCGAAGCGGCGCTCCATGAACCGGATGATCGAGGTGTGGTCGAAGGTCTCCGAGCAGGTGTAGCCGCCGGTGCTCCACGGGGAGACGACCAGCATCGGCACCCGCTGGCCGAGGCCGTACGGTCCGGCGGCGTAGCCGGTGCTGCCGGGGTGGTAGTCGGCGGTGGTCGCCACGGTGGACAGGCCCTGCGAGGCGGAGGAGGGCGGGAACGGCGGCACGACGTGGTCGAAGAAGCCGTCGTTCTCGTCGTAGGTGATGAACAGCGCCGTGCGGGCCCACACGGCGGGGTTGGAGGTCAGCGCGTCCAGCACCTGGGAGACGTACCAGGCGCCGTAGTTCGCGGGCCAGTTGGGGTGCTCGGTGAAGGCCTCGGGCGCCGCGATCCAGGAGATCTGCGGCAGCGTGCCGGCCTGCACGTCACGGCGCAGCAGGTCGAACAGGCCGTCGCCGGCCTTGGCGTCGGTGCCGGTGCGGGCCTTGTCGTACAGCGGGTCGCCAGGCTTGGCGTTGCGGTAGTTGTTGAAGTACAGCAGCGAGTTGTCGCCGTAGTTGCCGCGGTACGCGTCGCCGATCCAGCCCCAGCCGCCGGCCGCGTCCAGGCCGTCTCCGACGTCCTGGTAGACCTTCCAGGAGATCCCGGCCTTCTCCAGCCGCTCGGGGTAGGTCGTCCAGCCGTACCCGGCCTCCTGGTTGCCGAGCACCGGGCCGCCGCCGCTGCCGTCGTTGCCGGTGTAACCGGTCCACATGTAGTAGCGGTTCGGGTCGGTGGAGCCGATGAACGAGCAGTGGTAGGCGTCGCAGATGGTGAAGGCGTCCGCGAGCGCGTAGTGGAACGGGATGTCCTCGCGGGTCAGGTAGGCCATGGTGGTGGCCGTCTTGGCGGGGATCCACTGGTCGTACTTGCCGTTGTTGAAGGCCTTGTGGCCGCCGGCCCAGTCGTGGTTGAGGTCCTGGATGAACTGCAGGCCCAGGTCGCTCACCTGGGGGCGGAACGGCAGCACCTCCTTCCTGGCGCTGTCCGTCTGGTACCAGACCGGCTTCCCGCTGGGCAGCGTGACGGGACGCGGGTCGCCGAAGCCCCGCACGCCTTTCATCGCCCCGAAGTAGTGGTCGAAGGAACGGTTCTCCTGCATCAGGACGACGATGTGGTCGACGTCCTGGATGGTGCCGGTGCTTCCCTGCGGGGCGATGGACGCCGCTCGCGCGATGCTCTGCGACAGGGCCGAGAACGCGACGGTGGCGCCGGCCAGTTGGAAGAAACGACGGCGGTTCAGCTCAGCCATGAGTGGGATGACCTCTTGCGTGTCACGGGGGTGGAGGACGGCGCCCCCAAGGACAGCGCCCACGGCCTACCACCCGGCGGCCCGCTCATGACCGCTCGCTGTACGTCAGGCGAACGCATCGAGTTGTACGAACATGTGGGGAGGATGCGGCGCGTGTGACCGCGGACGGCGGGCCGCTCGCGGCGGCCGCCGGCCTCCTGGGTACGTTGGGGAGGAACTCAGTCACCCTAGGGACAAGGACGTGCCGGATGGCCGCGCGCGCAGGACTCTCCGCGGAGCTGGTCACCCGGGCCGCCGCCGACCTGGCCGACCGGGTCGGCTTCGACCACCTCACGGTGTCCGCGCTCGCGCGGAGCCTCGGCGTGAAGGACCCGACCCTCTACTCGCACGTCAGGAGCGTCCAGGAGCTGCGCACCCGGGTCGCCGTGCTCGCCGCCCGCGAGCTGAGCGACCTGATCGGCGCGGCGGTCGCCGGCCGCTCCGGCAAGGACGCGCTCGCCGCCTTCGCCCACGCCTACCGGAGGTTCGCCCTCGAACACCCCGGGCGCTACGCGGCCACCCAGATCCAGCTGACGCCGGAACAGGCCGCCGCGTCACCCGGTCACCAGCGGAACATCCAGCTGACCTACGGCATGATGCGCGCCTACGGCCTCGCCGACCCCGACCTCACCGACGCCGCGCGGCTGCTGCGCAGCACCTTCCACGGCTACAGCAGCCTGGAGGCGGCGGGCGGGTTCGGGGCCGCCCGGGACGTGGCCGCGTCCTGGGAGCGGACCATCGACGCCCTGCACGTGCTGCTCACGCAGTGGCCGGCCGCCGACACCCCGCCCCAGGACCGCGCCCGCCCCTGACCCGCCGCCCCCGCGCGGGAACGGCCCCGCGCCAAGGGACTCCCGCACGCGGACGGCTCCCCTGCGCGGGCCGTCAGGCGGTGACCTTCGCGATGAACTCGGCCACGTTCGCCAGGGTGCGGGCGGTGGTCTCCTCCAGGCTCAGCGACTCGTGCAGCCGCGAGCCGGCGCCCGCGTTCTTGAGGCCCCGCACGTAGAGCGAACAGGCCAGGTCACTGCACATGTAGGCGCCCACCGAGTTGCCCTCGCGCCCGGCCGGGCCGGCCTTCGGCGCGACCAGCAGGGAGACGCCGCCACCGGTGTGCGAGGTCATGCACAGCGAGCAGAGGCTGCGCCTGGCCTGCCAGGCGGCCGCGCCGGTGCTGCGCAGCACGATGCCCTGCGGGCGGCCGTCCAGCACGGCGACGAGGTAGGCGCGGTCCGGGGCCTGCGGGTCCCGCCAGCCGAGGAAGTCCAGGTCGTCCCAGGGCTGCTCGGCCAGGTCACGCGGAAGGTTCATGCGCTTCGCCTCGCCCTTGCTGCAGTTCAGGAAGGCGGCGCGGATCTCTGGTTCGGTCAGCTGCTTCATGAGACCGCACGCTAATTTGCCTAAAGCCTTTAGGCAACTGAATAATCGGCCGTGTCAGAACGGAGGGCTGCCATGGCCAGAGCAGGGATCACCACGGAACGGCTCACCCGCGCCGGGGCGGAGCTGGCCGACGAGGTCGGTTTCGACCAGGTCACCGTCTCCGAGCTCGCCCGACGGTTCGACGTCAAGGTCGCGAGCCTCTACTCACACGTC
The DNA here is from genome assembly GCF_042677465.1 of Kitasatospora sp. NPDC127111. Lineage (NCBI taxonomy): Bacteria > Bacillati > Actinomycetota > Actinomycetes > Kitasatosporales > Streptomycetaceae > Kitasatospora > Kitasatospora sp. NPDC127111. The sequence continues at coordinate 65,327 of NZ_JBHXTG010000021.1, read as the reverse complement.
AAGAACTCGCACGACCTCAAGACCAGGATCGCCCTGCTCGCCCTGGAGGAGCTCGCCGACCGCGCCACCGCCGCCCTGGCCGGGCGCTCCGGCAAGGACGCCCTCGCCGCCTTCGCGGACACCTACCGCGATTACGCCCGGCAGCACCCGGGCCGCTACGCCGCCGCGCAGTTCCGGCTGGACCCCGGGACGGCGGCCGCCAGCGCCGGCGTCCGGCAGGCCCGGATGACCCGGGCCATCCTGCGCGGCTACGACCTCGCCGAACCCGACCAGACGCACGCCGTCCGGATGCTGGGCGGCGTCATCCACGGCTACCTCAGCCTGGAACTGGGCGGTGGCTTCAGCCACACCGCCGTCGACCCGCAGCAGTCCTGGGACTGGATCGTCGACGCGCTGGACACCCTGCTGCGGAGCCGGACCGACCGCTGACCCCGCACCGGACCGGCACCGCGGCCGCCACTCGGCGGACGGTGCCCCGGACGGCCTTGGTGACGCTCCCGCAGTCGTCGAACGAGCCCGCCGACGCTCCGGGATCGCAACGGCCGCCGGTGCGGGCAGCGGCGGCGGTGCCCGGCGGGAGTGCCGGGGCTACGGGTGCGCGAGTCTGGCGGCGAGGTCGTCCAGGCCGAGCGAGCCCTGGGCGAGCACGCTGGTGTGCCACGCCTTGAGGTCGAAACCCGGGCCCAGCCGGCGGCGGGCCGCCTCGCGCCCCCGCAGCCAGGCCCGCTCGCCCAGCTTGTAGCCGATGGCCTGGCCGGGCCAGCCGAGGTAGCGGTCGATCTCGCTGGTGCGGCGCGGGATGTCGCTGCCGTGGTGGGCGGCCATGAACGCGGTGGCGAGGGCCGGGGTCCAGCGTTCGCCGGGGTGGAAGCCGGCGTCCGCGGGGACGGCGAGTTCCAGGTGCATGCCGATGTCGACGATCACGCGGATGATCCGGAGCATCTGCTTGTCCAGGTAGCCGAGGCGCCGGGCGGGATCGTCCAGGAAGCCAAGCTCGTCCATCAGGCGCTCGGCGTAGAGCGCCCAGCCCTCCTTGTTGGCGCTGACCGCGCCGAGGGTGACCTGGTAGCTGCTGAGGCGCTCCGTGGAGGCCGTCCACCGGGCCGTCTGCAGATGGTGGCCCGGGACGCCCTCGTGGTACCAGGTGCTGACGAGCTGCCAGGTCGGGAACGACCGCCGGCCGAGGGTGGGCAGGTAGGTGCGGCCGGGACGGACGAAGTCGAGGCTGGGCCCGGTGTAGTACGGCGCGCCCGAGCTCCCCGGCGGCGCGATCCTGGCCTCCACCCGGCGCAGCGGGCCGTCGATGTCGAAGTGGGTGCCGTCGAGGGCGTCGATCGCCTCGTCCATGATCTGCTGGAGCCAGGCGCGGACGTTCTCCTCGCCCTCGATCGCGTGGCCGTGCGTGTTGAGGTGGTCCATGGTGGCCCGGGTGCCGGCGCCGGGGAGGACGCGCTCGGCTTCGGCCGCCATCTCGGCGGCCGTGCGGTGGAACTCCTCCCAGGCCCAGGCGTACGCCTCGGCCGGGTCGACGTCGGCGCCGTTGGCCCAGCGGGCGGAGCGCAGGTAGCGCTCGCGGCCGACGGCGTCCGGGGTGCCGTCGGCGGCGGGCAGGTAGGTGTCGCACAGCCACGCGCGGAAGTCCGCCACCGCGGCGGTCGCGCGCTCGGCGGCGGCGTCCAGTTCGGGCCGCAGCCCGGCGGGGCCGGCCGCCACGAACGTGGTGAACCAGCTCGCGCCGCCGCCGTCCTGGCCGGTCCAAGCGGCGAGCTGGGCGCTGACGGCGCGGGCCTGCCGGGGCGCGCACAGCAGGTCGCGGGCGATGCCCTCGGCCAGGGTCGCCCGGTAGCCGTCCAGTGCGCCGGGCACGTTGCGCAGCCGCCCGGCGACGGCCGCCCAGTCGTCCTAGGTGCCGGTGGGCATCAGGGTGAAGATGCCCCGCACCGCGTGCAGCGGCGAGTTGACGTTGCGCAGTTGGCGGAAGTGGTCCCCGGCGTCGTGCACCACGAGCTCGGCGGTCAGCCGCTCCCGCAGGAGACGGGCGCAGTCCCGTTCCGCGGCGTCGTCGGGGATCCCGGTCGTCCGCTCGGCCGCGTCGAGCGCGGTCAGCGTGCCCCGGGCCAGTTCGGCGAGCGCCTCGAAGCCTTCCGGCGACAGATCCGGCAGCCGGTCGTCCCCGGGCTGCAGACCGAGTCTGGTCGAGATCGCCGGATCGAGTACCGCGACCCGCGCGACGTGGTCATCGGCGATCCCGCGGGGAGTCCTCGGCAGTTCGGGCATGGCCCCCATGCTGGCGCACCGGCCCGGGCGCTGTCAGCGGTGCGGGGTGCTTTTCGGCCGCGGCGCAACGGGACTCCGGCCGGCGCGACACGCTCCGGGATCACGGGCCGGCGCGGCGCGGACCCCGGGCGCGGGCCGGCGCGGCACGGCCCGGGAACCCGTCGCGGTACCGCCCACCGTGCCCGGAGCCGCGGGGATACCGTGGAGGTATGCCCCCGCCGGCACGGGCCGTCCACCTGTGGCTGCTCCGGCTGCTGACCGCGGCCGGGCTGGCCGTCGACGCCTATGTGCACGCCGATCTCGCCGCCGACCGGGACCTCGTCGGCGACGACATCAGCCAGGGCACGCTCTTCCGGATCGAGGCGGGCGCCGCGTCCTTCGCCGCGCTGCTGGTCCTGCTGGCCGCGACCCGGGTCACCTGGGCGATCGCGTTCCTCGTCGCGGCGAGCGCGCTGGGCGCGCTCCTGCTGTACACCTACGTCGACGTCGGCGCGCTCGGCCCGCTGCCGAACATGTACGAGCCGGTCTGGTACCGGGAGAAGACCATCGCGGCCGTCGCCGAAGGGGTCGCCGTGGTCACCGCCCTGCTCGGCCTCGCGGCCGTGGGGCGGGGCTCCGGTCGGCACCGGCGGTAGGGCCCCTCGGGTCCGCCGCCCGGACCGCGCTCACAGCCGCTCGGGGACGGGGTTGCCGACGGCCTCGATGGCGCGGCGGACGGGGACCTTCACCAGCACGGCGAAGCCGATCACGAAGAACACCAGCAGCGAGATGATCGCCGAGCGGTAGCTGCCGGTGATCTGGTAGGCGAGGCCGAAGACCAGCGGGCCCATCCAGCTGGTGCCGCGGTCGCTGACCTTGTAAACGCTGAAGTACTCGGCCTCCCGGCCGGCCGGGATGAGGTGGGAGAACAGCGAGCGGGAGAGCGCCTGGCTGCCGCCGAGCACCAGGCCGATCATGCAGGCCAGGGCGAAGAACCAGGCGGGCTGGTGGGCGGGCATGAAGTACCCGAGCGCGAGGGTGACCACCCAGCCGACCAGGGAGCCGAGGACGGTCCGCTTGGCGCCGTACCGGCGGGCGATCCGGCCGAGGAGCAGGGCGCCGCCGATCGCGACGATCTGGACCAGCAGCACGGCGGCGACCAGCGAGGTCTGGTCCATGCCGAGCTCCTCGCTGCCGTAGAGCGAGGCCTGGGAGACGACGGTCTGGATGCCGTCGTTGTAGCAGAGGAAGGCGCCCAGGTAGAGCAGGGTGAGCGGGTACCGGCGCATGCCGCGCAGGGTGCGGGCGAGTTCGCGCAGGCTGCCGGCGGCCGGCTCGTCGGGCCTGGCGGTGGGACGGCCGGGGAGCACCCCGGCCCGGGAGGGCAGCCGCAGCATCGGGACGATCGTGAACAGCGCCCACCACAGGCCGGCCGAGGCCAGGCAGATCCGCACGGCGGTGCCGGAGGACAGGCCGAGCGCGTCGTGCCCCTCGAACAGCGCCAGGTTGGCGATCAGCAGCAGTCCGCCGCCCGCGTAGCCGTAGGCCCAGCCCTTGGAGGAGACCGCGTCGCGCTCGTCGGGGGCGGCCAGGCCCGGGAGGTAGGCGTAGGAGAGCGCGACCGACACCGCGTACGCGATGTTGGCGATCACCAGCAGCGCGCCGCCGAGCAGGTAGCGGTCGCCGTCGAGGAGGAACATCCCCATCGTGGCGATCGCGCCGACGTAGGCGGCGCCGCACATCAGCTCCTTGTGCCGCCCGGTGCGGTCCGCGACCGTGCCGGTCAGCAGCATCGCCGCGACCGACACCAGCACGGAGAAGGAGACGGTGTAGGGGAAGAACGACCCCGCGCGGACCGTGAGGCCGAGCGGGTGCACGTCGCCGGCCGCGTCGGCGGCGTTCTTGGCGACGGAGGTCAGGTACGGCCCGAGGAACACCGTCAGGACGGTGGCCGAGAAGGCGGCGTTGGCCCAGTCGTTGATGTACCAGCCGAACTGCGTCCGGCGCAGGGCGCGGCCGTCGGCGGCGGTCTCCGGGACGTCCGGGAGGTCGTCCGTCAGGTGGTCGGGAAGGTGGGCCGCGGTGCTCATGGGGTTCCAATCACCGTGCTGGAGCCGGTGCCGCCGTCGTTCCAGCAGCCGCGCTCGCCGAGGACGTCCCGCAGGACGTCGATGCGATCGGCCATGATGCCATCCACACCGAGGTCGAGGAGAGACCTGATCCGTGTGGGATCGTCCACAGTCCAGACGTGCACCTGCAAGCCGAGGCGGTGGGCGGCGCGGACGAAGGCCCGGTCGACGACCCGTACGCCCCGGTGCCGCTCCGGCACCTGCGCGCACACGCCGGCGAACGGCGCCCGGCGCCCCCGGAGCAGCGGCCCGGCCAGCGAGAGCAGCCTCAGCCGGGCCACCTCGCGCGGGCCGAGCGAGGTGGCCAGCCGGGGGCCGGCGGCGGCGCGGACGGCGGCGAGGCGGGTGTCGGAGAAGCCGCCGACGCAGACCCGGTCCCAGGAGCCGGTCCGGCGGACCGCCTCGACCAGCGGCGCGACGGCCGGCGCCGCCTTGACGTCGATGTTGAAGCGGGCCTCGGGGAACGCGCCGAGCAGGTCCTCCAACAGCGGCACGGGCTCGGTGCCGCCGATCCGGGCCCGCCGCACCGTCTCCCACGGCAGCTCGGCCACCGCTCCGGTGCGGTCGGTGACCCGGTCGAGGCGGGAGTCGTGGAAGGCCACCAGCACACCGTCGCGGGTGGCGTGCACGTCCGTCTCCAGGTAGCGGTACCCGAGGGCGACGGCGGCCTCGAAGGCGGCGAGCGAGTTCTCGGGACGGCCGAGGTCACCGCCCCGGTGCGCGAAGGCCAGCGGCCCCGGGTGGTCGAGGAAGGGGTGCATGGGGTGCTCCGAGTTGCTGGGTGCGGGACCAGGTCCGTCCCGCGGGGCCGTGCGGCGCCGCCCGCTCCGGCGGCGGCTCGGGTCGTGCGCGTTACAGTATTACGCGGCCTGTCAAGCGGTAACGGTCTGCGGGCCGGGCCGGTGCTGACACCCGACGGGGAACGGGCCGCCCCCGGGAACGACGACGCCGCCACCGAGAGACCGACGGGTTGTCATGACTGAAACACCGTCCGGCCGGGCATAACCTTCTCAGCCCACCGAAGGGCCCGGCTGACGCTCCCCCACGAGCACAGCCGGGCCCCGGGCCGGCGACCGGGCCTGGACGTGACTCCCCCCACGGAGTGGCGCCCAGGCCCGCATGGTGTTCAACCAGCGACACGCAGCGTACATGTCATATCCACGTAACGCTACCGTGCTGCACGCGACAGCCCTGACCTCGGCCGTTGACGGCGTCCCAGGTGCCGTCGTACCAACGGGACTTCGGGTTATATTGCCCGCGGCAATCAGCACGGGCGGGTCGGCGCGGAGCCGCCCTGACGGTGGACCTCGTCGGCCGTCCCGACGTCGTACGGCACCGCTCCGACCGGGCCGGGCCGGCACACGGGGAGAGGGGCCGTCATGGCGTCCGTCAGGGACAGGCTGAGCAGCGCGCGCGTCCAGGCCTTCATCGGCCGGGACGAGGAACTCGGGCGCTTCGCCCAGGCCTTGGCCGGCGACCCGCAGGCGCCGTTCGCGTTCTACCTGTCCGGGCCGGGCGGCATCGGCAAGTCGACACTGCTGCGGCGCCTGGCGGACCGCGCCCGGACGGCGGGACGCCCGCTCCTCGAACTGGACGGCCGCTTCGTCAGCCGGGACCCGGCCGACTTCGAGCGCGCCGCCGCCCCCTTCCTGGACGCCCCCGGCACGGTGCTGTTCATCGACTCCTTCGAGCACTGCCAGTGGCTGGAGAGCTGGCTGTGGCAGCGCTTCCTGCCCCGCGCCGCCGACGACACCCTGGTGGTCCTGGCCGGCCGCCTCGCACCGCGGCCCCAGTGGACCGCCGATCCCGCCTGGGCCGGGCTCTTGTACGTCCGCGAGTTGGAACCGTTCACCGAGGAACAGGCCCGCAGCCTGCTGACCACGGCCCGGGTCGTGCCCCAGCTCCGGGAACGGGTCCTCCGCTTCGCCGGGGGCAACCCGCTGGCCCTCTCCCTCGCGGCCGCCGCCCGGGCGTCGGACTGGAACCGGGAGGAGGTCTGGGCGCCCTCGGCCGACGTCCTGCGCACCCTGCTGTCGGGCCTGATCGGCGAGGTGCCGACCGCGGCCCACCGCCGCGCCCTGGAGGTGGCGGCCCAGGCCTACTCGACCTCCGAGGAACTCCTCGCCTCGGTGCTGCCCGACGAGGACGCCCACCCGCTCTTCGCCTGGCTCCGGGACCTGCCCTTCATGGAGTCCACCCACCGGGGGCTCCACCCGCACGACGCCGCACGCGAGACCCTCGCCGCCGACCTGCGCTGGCGGGCCCCCAACGCCTTCGTGGCGATGCGCCAACGGCTGGCCGAGGAGTACCTGCGCCTGCTGCGCGAGGCACCCGAGGAACGGGTCTGGACCGTCACCGACGAACTCTTCTACCTCTTCCGGGAAGGGGAGATCGTCGCGCGGCTGCGCACGTGGTCCCGGGAGGACGAGGTGCACGACCGGCCCCTGCACCCGGACGACCTCGACGTCGTGCTGCGCATGGCCGCGGAGACCGAGGGCCGGGCGTCCGCGGAGCTGGTCCGCTACTGGGCGCGGCGCCAGCCGCAGGCCTTCAGCGTCTACCGTCTCGTCAGCACCGGCCGGATCGTGGCGTTCACGGCCCGCCTCGCGCTGCCCGCCCCCGCCGACCCCGAGGACCTCGCCACCGATCCCGTCGTCGCGGCCGCCTGGGCGTACACCGACGCCACCGCGCCGGTGCGCCCCGGCGAGCACATCGGCGTCAGCCGCTTCACCGTCTACCCCGAGCGCTACCAAGTCCCCTCCCGCGTCATCGACCTGAGCAGTTCCCGGGCCCAGGCGGAATCCGCCCGCGCCCGGGGCCGCGCCTACGGCTTCGCCGTCTGGCGGGACGCCGAGGCGTGGGCCGCGCGCGTCAAGGGCAGCCTCACCGACACCGGCGCACGACCGCGGGTCGGCGCGCACACGTACGGCGTGTTCGGCGTCGACTGGCGCCGGGTGCCCGTCGAGACCTGGCTCCGCCACTTCATCTCGGCCACCGCCGTGCCCGCCCAGGCCGGGCCGGCGGGCGTCTCGCGGACCGCGTTCGACCAGGCCGTGCGCGAGGCCCTGGCGCACTGGCGCGATCCCGCCGCCTTCGCCGCCTGCGCCCTGGTGCGCACCCGCCTGGCGGCCGACCTCGACGATCCCGTCGAGGAGCTGCGCGACCTGCTGCGCCGGGCCGTCGACGACCTCGGCCGCGACCCGCGCGGCGTGCGCGCCCGCGAGGCCCTGACCGCGGGCTACCTCTCCGGTGCGCCGACCCAGGAGGCCGCCGCGCGCCGGCTGGGCCTTCCGTACGGCACCTACCGCCGCCACCTGCGCCAGGGCCTCGACCTGCTGTGCGCAGCCCTGTGGCAGCAGGAGTTGCACGGCCCTCACTGAGGACGAACTCCCCCTTCCCGCCGGCCGGAGAGCGCCCGGGGAGCGCGACCGGGGAGCGGCCGGCGGGTGGACAGCCGCGGACAGCGGTGGACAGTCCCCGCCCCGGCCGGGTCTGGCGCGTGGACAGCGCCCGGCCCGAGCCTGTGCGTCATGAACGTCACACGCACGCAGACGGAGCCGGCAGCAGGCCGGGCCCGCCGACCGGGGCCGGCGCTCGCGGCGCTCGCCGCGGCCCAGTTCACCGTCATGCTCGCCACCTCGATCGTCAACGTGGCGCTGCCGCGGATCCGTTCCGGGGTCGGTCTCTCGGACGCCGGCACCACCTGGGTGGTCAACGCCTACGGCCTGGCGTTCGGGGCACTGCTGCTGGCCGGCGGACGGGCGGCCGACCTGCTCGGGCGTCGCCGGGTGCTGGGCGCCGGGCTCGCGCTGTTCGCGGCGGCCTCGCTGGCGGCGGGCCTGGCCACCGCCTCAAGCCTGCTGATCGGCGCCCGGGCGGTCCAGGGCCTCGCCGCGGCGTCGATCGCCCCGGCCGCGCTCGCCCTGGCGATGGAGCAGTACCCCTCCGGCTCCGGGCGCGGCACGGCCCTGGGGGTGTGGGGCGCGGTCTCCGGTGCGGGCGGGGCGGGCGGCGTCCTGTTGGGCGGTGTGCTCACCCAGGCGTGGGGCTGGCCCTGGATCTTCCACTCGGTCGCGCTCGGCGCGGTAGTGGTCCTGGCCGCCGTGGTGGCCCTCGTGCCGCGGACGGACGGACGCGCGGCCGAGCCGAAGGCCGGACGGACGGCCGGGCGCGACCCCGAACGGACCGCCGGGCGCGCCGGACGGACCGCCGGGCGGTTCGACCTGCCGGGCACCGCGACCGTCACCCTCGCCCTGACCTGCCTGGTCTGGGCCCTGACCACGGCCCGCGGGGCCGGCTGGAGCGACGGCCGGGTCGTCGGTGCCCTGGGCGCCGCCGCCGTCCTGCTCACGGCCTTCGCCGTGATCGAACTCCGCCGGCCGGACCCGCTGCTACCGCCGCGGCTGCTCACCACCGGCCGGGTGGCCACGGGCAACCTGCTGATGGCGCTGCTGGGGTCCGTGTGGATCGCCCTGTTCTTCTTCCTGCCGCTCTACCAGCAGCAGGTCCTCGGGTCGGGGCCGCTGGCCACCGGAGCGGGCCAACTCCCGCTCGCCGCGGCCAACATGCTCGGCGCCGCCCTGGCACCGCGCGTCTCCCGGCGCATCGGCCCGACCACCACCGCGGTCGCCGCCCTGCTCACCGAGGCGGTCGGCCTGCTGTGGTTGTCCCGGATCGGCGCCGACGGCGGCTACGTCACCGACGTCCTCGGTCCGAGCATCCTGATCGGCCTCGGCCTGAGCACCGCCTTCGTCCAGCTCACCGCCCTCGCGGTGGAGGGCGTCCCGCCCCGGGACGCCGGGCTGGCCGGCGGACTGGTCAACACCACCCGCCAGGTCGGCGGCGCGATCGGCCTCGCCGTCCTGACCACCCTCGCCGGCTCCGTCACCACCCGTGCGGCCGCCCACCAAGCCCCCCTGGAGGCCCTCACCGCCGGGTACCGCACCGCCTTCGCCGTCTCGGCGGCGGTCCTGACCGCCACCGCGGGCCTCGCGCTGCTCCTCACCCGCCGCACCCGCCCGAAGGGCGCGGCCGCCTCGCCCGGACGGGCGCCCGGCCACCGCGAGCCGAGGGCCCGGCAGGCCGCCTGACCGCCTGACCGCCTGACCGCCTGACCGCCTGACCGCCTGACCGCCTGACCGCACACCACGAACCACCCGACCGACCATCACCTCCACCGAAGGGTTACTGTCATGACCACCGCAAAGATGCCGTACCTGACCGGCCACTACACCCCCGTCGCCGACGAGATCACCGCCACCGACCTCACCGTCGAGGGCCACCTGCCGCCCGAACTGACCGGCCGGCTGATCCGCAACAGCCACAACCCCAAGCCCGGCATCACCCCCACCCACTGGTTCAAGGGCAGCGGCATGGTCCACGGCATCCGCCTGCGCGACGGCCGCGCCGAGTGGTACCGCAACCGCTGGGTGCACACCCCCGCCCTCGACGGCGCCCCCTACCTCACCGACCACGGCCCCGACCTCACCGCCTCCACCGCCGGCACCCACGTGATCGAACACGGCGGCCGCCTGCTCGCCCTCTGCGAGTCCGCGCTCCCGTTCGAGCTCACCCCCGACCTGGAAACGGTCGGCGCCCACGACTTCGGCGGCAAGCTGCGCGGTGCGATGACCGCCCACCCCAAGGAGGACCCGGCCACGGGCGAGCTGCACTTCTTCGGGTCCTCGCCGTTCCCGCCGTTCCTCACCTACTACGTCGCCGACGCCAAGGGCGGGATCGTCCACACCGCCGAGGTCCCCGGAGCGACCGCCTCGCTCAAGCACGACTTCGCCATCACCCGCCACCACGTGGTCTTCATCGAGGGCAACGTCACCTTCGACCCCACCGACCACTCCGGCATCCCCTACGGCTGGAGCGACCAGCAGCCCGCCCGCATCGGCGTCATGCCGCGCGGAGCCGACGGCGCCGCGCACATCCGCTGGTTCTCCATCGAGCCGGGCAACATGCTGCACGTCGCCAACGCCTACGAGGACGGCCAGGGCCGCGTCGTCCTGGAGGGCCCCACCGTGGACCGGACGGGCTTCCAGCTCTCCTGGAACTGGTGGATCGGTGCGCCCGAGCGCGGCAGCGAGCCCAACGCCCGTTCCTACACCCGCCGTTGGGTGGTCGACCTGGCGGCCGGCAACGTCGACGAGCAGATCACCGACGACCTGCCGGTGGAGTTCCCGACCCTCAACGAGGCGTACCTGGGCGCCGAGAACCGCTACCAGTACGCCGTCTCCTTCCCCGACGAGCAGGGCCTCGGCGGCTACGGCGTCGTCAAGTACGACCGCGTCACCGGTGCCCGCCGCATCCGCCGGATCGGCGACGCCCGGATGCCCAGCGAAGCCGTGTTCGTCCCCGCGGCCGGAGCCACCGGCGAGGACGACGGCTACCTCCTCACCGTCGTCTCCGACCTCAAGCAGGACGCCTCGCAGCTGCTGGTCCTCGACGCCGCCGGCCTCGACCGGATCGCCGCCGTCCACCTGCCCCGCCGGGTGACCGCCGGGATCCACGGCTCCTGGATCCCCGACGGCGAGCTGAGCACCGACCGGGGCTGACCGGCCTCCGGGCCCGGCCGCGAGCCGGCCGCACCGGGGCCACCGGGACCGCGGGCCGCGGCGATGTCCCCGCCACATCGCCGCGGCGCCGGCCGCCCACTGACCGGCACCCCGGCGAGCCCGGCCGGCGGCAGGATCCCCTGCCGCCGGCCGCGCCGGTGTGGGACCGCTCGAGGCAGGCCCGACGGGCGTCACTTCACGGATCCGGCCATCGCCCCCTGGACGAAGAACCGCTGGAAGCAGAGGAACACCGCGACGGGGACCACGAGGGACAGGAACGCGCCGGGCGCGAGGATGTCCATGTTGCTGCCGAACTGCCGCATCTGGGACTGCAGGTAGACGGTCAGCGGCTGCGAGTCGTTGCCGGCGAAGATCAGCGCCACCAGCATGTCGTTCCAGACCCAGAGGAACTGGAAGATGCACAGCGAGGCGACGGCCGGCGCGGCGAGCGGCAGGGCGAGCGTACGGAAGATCCGCCACTCCCCGCAGCCGTCCACCCGGGCCGCCTCCAGGAGTTCCGCGGGGATCTCCAGGAAGTGGTTGCGCATCAGGAACACCGCGAACGGCAGCCCGTAGCCGACGTGGAACAGCACCACGCCGGGGATGGTGCCGAACAGTCCGACGGCGCCCTCCAGTTTGGCGACCGGGATCAGGCCGACCTGGACCGGCACGACCAGCAGCCCGACCACGCCGAGGAAGACGGCGTCCCGCCCGGGGAAGCGCATCCAGGCGAAGGCGTACCCGGTGCCCGCGGCGAGGGCGACGGTCAGCAGGGTCGCCGGGACGCTGATGAGCACGGTGTTCCACAGCGCCTTGGGCACGTCGTCGCCGCCGAGCAGCGCGGTGTAGTTCTGCAGGGTGAGCTGGGCGGGCTCGGTCAGTGCCGTCCACCAGCCGCCGGTGGCGGCGAGCTGTTTGGGCCGCAGCGAGGAGACCAGCAGGCCGACGGTGGGCACCAGCCAGGCGACGGCCGCCACGATCAGCACGGTCTGCACGAGGCCGTTGCGGGTGAGGGCGGCGAGCCGGGTCGTGAGCGGCACGGCGGGCCGGCCGGCGGGCACCGGCGCGGTGCCGGCGGGGGCGGCCGGGGCCGCCTGGGTGGTGGTCATGCGCGGCTCCCTCGGAAGCGTCGGACGTTGAGGAGCATCACCGGGACGACCAGGAGCAGCAGCAGGACGCTGAGCGCGCTGCCGAGGCCCTGGTCGTTGCCGCCCCCGAAGGAGACCAGGTAGAGCCGGAGCGCGAGCACGCTCGCGTCCTGCTGCACCGGCCCGGGCGCGATGATGTAGACGAGGTCGAAGATCTTCATCGCGTTGATGACCATGGTGATGAACACGACGCCGAGGACCGGGGCGAGTTGGGGCACGGTGATGCGGCGGAAGATCTGCCACTCGCCGGCGCCGTCGAGCCGGGCGGCCTCGATGGTCTCGCGCGGCAGGTTGGCCAGGCCGCCGGCGATGATGACCATGGCGAAGCCGGCCCAGATCCAGGTGTAGGCGCCGATGATGGCAGGGGTGATGAACGTCGGCCCGAGCCAGTCGACGCCGCGGTAGGGGGCGGCGAAGTCGGCCGCCGGCAGCACCACCGAGGTGGTGGCGGAGGGCGCCGCCGAGAACCGGAAGGTGCCGTCGTCGGCCGTGGTCGTGGTGGCGATCGTCCGGTCGCCGTCGCGGAGTTGGACCTCGATGCCGGGCAGGCCGCGCTTCCCGGCGTCCAGCTGGCCGGGGTGGCCGCCGCCGCCCGGGACGAAGTCCAGGAACACCGTGCCGCTGACCCCGTCACCGCCGGCCGGCTCCTGGGCCGTCCGGGCGGTGGCCGGGAGCGCGCCGGGCTGGACGCCGACCAGCGGCAGCAGCACGACCCGCGTGGCGGCGGGCGCCCGGACGTCGCCCCCCTCGGCGCGGTCGAGGCCGACGCCGGGCCGCGGCCGGGCGCCCGGGTAGGTCGGCCCGTCGTCGAAGGTGTCGTGGACGGCGACCGCGGCGGCGTTGAGCACCCCGCGCTGCGGGTCCGCGTCGTACACGGTGCGGAAGATGATCCCGGCGGCGAGGAAGGAGATCGCCATCGGCATGAAGACGAGCAGTTTGAACGCGGTGGCCCAGCGGATCCTCTCGGTCAGCACCGCGAACACCAGGCCGACCGCGGTCACCAGCGCCGGGGCGACGGCGACCCAAATCGCGTTGTTGCGCACGGCGGTGAGGGTGGCGTGGTCGGTGAAGGCGGTGCCGTAGTTGTCGAGCCCGACGAAGTGGTCACCGGAGGCGTCGAAGAGGCTGCGCGCCACCGAGAAGCCGATGGGGTAGACCACGAGGGCGCCGAGCAGCAGCAGGGTGGGCAGGACGAAGAGCAGGGCGAGGCCCCGGTGGCGCCGGAGGGCGCCACCGGATGCCCGGCCCCTGCGGGGTGAGCGCAGAGACATCGGGGATCAGCCCTTGTAGGCCTTGGCCGCGTCGGCTTCGAGCCTGGCCGCGGCGCCCTGGACGTCGGAGGGGTTGGCGAGGAAGTCCTGGAGGTCCTTCCACTCGCCCTGGCCCGCGGTGCCGCCGAACGCCGCGGGCGCCTGGTCCGACATGTCGAAGCGGAACGCGTCGCCGGCGTCGATCACCGACTTGGCGAACTGCCGGGTGGTGTCGTCGGGGTAGGCCGCGAGGTCGACCGCCTTGTTGGGCGAGATGAAGCCGCCCGCCCTGGCCCAGACGGCCGCGGCCTCGGGGCCGGCCAGGAACTCGACGAACTTCTGCGCGGCCTCGGCGTGCTTGGCGCCCTTGAGGACGACCGCCGCGTCGCCGGCGCCCACCACCGGGGCCTTGCCGCCGTCCACGGCGGGGAAGGGGAACACCTTGGCGTCGGTGCCGACCTGCTTCTTCAGCTCGGAGGCGATGACCCCGCCGACGAAGTCGCCCTCGTAGGTCATGGCGGCCTTGGGCTGCGCTCCGAAGACCTGCTGGACGGAGGTGGGGAAGTCGGTCTGCAGCGCGCCCTGCCCGCCGCCCGCGACGAGTTGCCGGTCGCCGAAGACCTTGCCGAGGGTGGTCAGCGCCTTGACGACCGACGGGTCGGTCCACGGGATCTCGTGCCGGGTGAGCTTGTCGTAGAGCTCCGGTCCGGCCTGGGAGAGGTAGACGTTCTCGAACCAGTCGGTCAGCGGCCAGCCGGCCTGGCCCGCGACGGAGAAGGCCGGGGTGCCGGAGTCGGAGAGCGTCCGGCCGGCCTTGAGCAGCTCGTCGAGGGTGGCCGGGGGCTGGACACCAGCACTCTGGAAGGCGGTGGGGCTGTACCAGACGGTCGACTTGTCGGCGGCCTTGAAGTAGAGCCCGTACTGGGTGCCGTTGACGGTGCCGAGGCTGGACCAGATGCCGGCGTAGTTCTTCTTCGCCGCCTCGGTGACGGCGGGCGAGAGCGGCGCCAGCCAGCCCTTGTCGGCGAACTGCTTGATCACGCCGGGCTGGGCGACCATGACCACGTCCATCGGGTCGCCGCCCTCGATCTTGCTGCCCACCACGGTGGAGAGGTTGTCACCGGTGGAGGTGTAGCTGACGGTGGCGCCGGTCTTCGCGGTGAAGGCGTCCAGCACCTTCTTGAAGTTCTCCTGCTCGGCGCCGCTCCAGACGGCGGCGACGGTCAGGCTCTGGCCCTTGAGTTCCTGGGTGGCGGAGTCGGCGGCGCCGCCGCCACCGCCGCTGCCGCAGGCGGTCGCGGTGGCGGCCAGGACGACGGAGGCGGCCAGGGCGGGGAGGATGCTGCGGAGTCTCATCGTCGGGTCTTCCTTCGTGGGGTGGGTGGGGTTCACGAGGTAGTGACTGGTCGTCAGGTACGGCTGAGTGCGGTGGGGTCGATCCACCAGGCGGCGGTGGCGGGCGGCAGGACGCCGCCACCGCACGGGCCGCTGGCCAGCAGGGGCGGACCGGCGACCGGGGCCGGCGCGGGGGTGTCGCCGAAGTTGACGGCGCACACCAGTCCTTCGCCGCGGACGAACGCGAGGACGCCGGGCGGGGTCTCCAGCCAGCGCAGCGTGCCCTCGCCGAGCTGCGGGAGTTCCCGGCGCAGCTGCAGGGCGGTGCGGTACAGGTGGTACACGGATCCGGCGTCGGCCCGCTGCCGCTCGGCCGTGTGGGCGGCGAAGGCGGCCGGCTGCGGCAGCCAGGGGGCGGCCGGGCTGCCGGCGGGGCTGAAGCCGTACGGGGCCTCGGTGCCCGACCAGGGCAGTGGTATCCGGCAGCCGTCGCGGATCCCGGTCCGGCTGCCGGTCCGGCGGAAGATCGGGTCGGTGATCAACTCGTCCGGCAGGTCGAGGACTTCGGGCAGTCCGAGTTCCTCGCCCTGGTAGACGTAGGCGGCTCCGGGCAGGGCCAGCATCAGCAGGGCGGCCGCCCTGGCCCGGGCCGGGCCGGAGGCCCCGCCCTCCCCCGCGAACCGGCTCACCGTGCGGACCTGGTCGTGGTTGTTGAGCACCCAGGTGACGGTGGATCCGGTGGCGGCGATGTCCCGCACGGCGTCGTCGATGACCCGGTGGAAGTGCGCGCGGTCCCACGGCGCGTGCAGCAGGTGGAAGAAGAAGGCCTGGTGCAGTTCGTCGGGGCGCACGTACAGCGCCTGTTCGGCCGGCGTGGGCACGGAGGCCTCGCCGACCAGCAGCCGCTGCTGACCGTCGCGGGCGGTGTACTCCTCGCAGATCGCGCGCCACCGGCGCCAGATGCCGTGCACTTCGGGCTGGTTCCAGGCCAGCGGGTTGACCGAGTCGCGGGTGCGCTCGTCCGCCTCCGGGTCGGGCGAGTCCGGCAGCTCGGGGTGCTTGTACAGCCCGGCCGCCACGTCGATCCGGAAGCCGTCGACGCCGCGGTCCAGCCAGAACCGCAGCACCTCCTCGAAGTGGGCGGCGACGTCGGGGTTGCGCCAGTTGAAGTCCGGCTGCTCCGGGGTGAACAGGTGGAGGTACCACTGGCCGGGCCGCCCGTCCGCCTCGGTGACCCGGCTCCAGGCCGGACCGCCGAACATCGCCCGCCAGTTGTTGGGCGGCAGTCCACCGTCCTCGCCGCGCCCGTCGGCGAAGTGGAACCTCGCCCGCTCGGGGCTGCCGGGGCCGTTGGCCAGCGCCTTCTGGAACCACGGGTGATCACTTGAACAGTGGTTGGGGACGACGTCCAGGACCAGCTTGAGGCCGAGCAGCCGGCAGTCCGCCACCAGGCGGTCGAACTCGGCGAGGTCTCCGTAGACCGGGTCGACGGCGCAGTGGTCGGCGATGTCGTACCCGTGGTCGTGCTGGGGGGAGACGTAGAACGGGTTGAGCCAGACGCCGTCGGCGCCCAGCTGCCGCACGTGGTGCAGCCGTTCCCGGACGCCGGCGAGGTCGCCGACGCCGTCGCCGTCGGTGTCGCGGAAGCTGCGCACGTAGATCTGGTAGATCACGGCGTCGCGCCACCAGGCACGGGCGGCCGGGGCGGAGGTGGGGGCATGCCGACGAGCGCGCGGAAGGGTGACCGCGTCGCCGTCGGAGAGGGTGGGGTTGGGCATCTCGCTACTCCAACGGTTATGCATTCGCGTTAGGTATAGCAGGCGGAGACGTCCGCTGTTAAGCCCTTGTTTAACGAGGTTTCCCAGGAGTTACGAGGCGATGCGCCCGGCTCGGGGATAGATACATGTTAGGTATCGGCGAGGAAGGGCCGGGCACGTGGGGCCCGCAGGCCCCGACGGCGTCGGCTCAGCCGACGATGGCGCGCAGGTCGGCGGCCAGCCGGGGCAGCGCCGCCTCGGCGGTCCGACGGCCCGACACGACCTCGAACGCCGTCTCGCTGAACGCGAGGCTCAGCTGCTGGTACTGCGGGACGCCGGGGCGCGCCCCGGCCGCCAGGATCGCCGTGCGCAGCACGGGCAGGTACGGGAACCGGGCCGTCAGGTCCGGATCCGCGTAGAGATCGGCCCAGACCGGCGGCAGCCCGCCGTCGGTCAGCACCCGGTACTGCGCCCGTCGGCTCGTCAGGTAGGCGATCAACGCCCGCGCGGTGCGCTGGCGCCGGGAGAACCGGCTGACCGCCAGCCCCGAGCCGCCCAGCACACCGCTGCCGGGCCCGTTGGGGCCGGGCAGCGGCACCACACCGAACCGGCCCGCCACCGGCGAACCGGCCGCACCGACCGCGTGGTAGACGTACGGCCAGTTCCGCAGGAAGAGCAGGCCGCCCCGGCCGAACGCCTCGCGGGACTCCTCCTCGCGGTAGCCGAGCACCTCGGGCGGGATCCAGCCGTCGCGCACGCCCCCGGCCAGGAACTCCAGCCCGGCGCGGGCCTGCGGGCTGTCGACCACCACCGATCCGTCACCGGCCAGCAGGTCCCCGCCGGCCGAGCGGACGGCCTCCAGCGCGTTCACGGCGAGCCCCTCGTACGGGCTCAGCTGGCCCGCGTACCCGGCGAGCCCGTGCGCGGGCGCCAGCGTCCGCGCCTGCCGCACCAGTTCGGCCCAGGTGGTGGGCGGCTGCTCGCCGGCGGCGGCCAGCACGTCGCTGCGGTAGTACAGCAGGGCGGCGTTGGCGACGAACGGCACCGCGTACAGCGCTCCGTCGTAGCGGCCGGTCCGCACGACCGGCGGCAGGAAGCTGTCCAGGGCGAAGTCCGACTCGTCCAGCGGCACGGTCCAGCGCCGGGCCGCGAACTCGGCCGTCCACACCACGTCGAGGTTGAGCACGTCGAAGCGACTGCCGCCGGCCGCCGACTCCCCGGCGAGCTGGGCGTGCACCTCGTCCGCCGCCTCGGGCAGCTCGACCAGCTCGGCGGGCTGGTCCGGGTGCTCGGCGTTCCAGTCGGCCAGCAGCCCGCGCAGGTAGCGCGTGGTGTCCCGGCCGGTGGCCAGCGTGACCGGCCCGACGCCGTCCGGATCGCCCGCCGCCTCCGAGCGGCCGGCCAGGCCGTACCAGGCGGACGCGCCCCCGGCCGCGAGCACCGCCGCCCCGCCCACCAGCGCGCGCGTCACGCGCCGACGGCTCGGGGCGGGCTCCGGGGCGGGCCCGTCGGGCGGCCGGTTGTCCATGGAGCTCCTTCGGTCGGCCGGCGCGGGTGGGCGCCGACGCACGTCCCTTTATACGGCCTCCCTGCTCGCGGGTGCCCACCTGCCCGTACTGTGTGACCGAGGTGTAACCAGCGACTTCGATCGGACAGGAAGAGGTGACGCCCGGTGCGCCATCAGCTGCTGGCGCTGCTGGCCCGGCAGCCCGCCTACGGGTACGAGCTCAAGCAGGGCCTTGAGCAGACCTTCGGCGCGGCGTACCCTCAGCCGAACATCGGCCAGATCTACGTGACCCTGAGCCGACTGGAGAAGTCCGGCCTGATCCGCGGCACCGAGGTGACGCAGGAGGGCAGGCCGGACAAGAAGGTCTACGAGATCACGGAGAAGGGCACCGAGGAACTCGCCGGCTGGTTCGAGGCACCGACCGAGGGGCCCCGGGTCAGGGACGAGTTCTTCATGAAGCTCATCCTGGCCGAAGGCACCGACCTCGCCGACCAGCTGACGCTGATCAACAACCAGCGCCGGCACTGCATCAACATGATGCGCGGACTCAACAAACTGGCCGCCACCGAGCGCGGCAATCGGACCTCGCTGCTGCTGATCGAGGGTGCCGTCCTGCACCTGCAGGCCGACCTCGACTGGCTGGAGCGTTGCCAGGAGGAGCTCACATGACCGGCGCGGAGCCCACCCCGCCGCCGCTGCTGGCCGCCGACGCCCTGGTGCGCTCGCACCTGAGCGGCTCGACCCTGATACCCGCGGTGCGCGGCGTCAGCCTGCGCGTCGACCGGGGCGAGTTCGTCGCCGTCACCGGCCCGTCGGGCGCCGGCAAGTCCACCCTGCTGCACCTCCTCGGCGGCCTGCTGCGGCCCGACCAGGGCGAGCTGTGGCTCGACGGCCGCCGGGTCGACCGCCTGCGCGAGGCCGCCTGGGCCCGCCTGCGCCGCCGCCGGTACGGCATCGTCTTCCAGAGCGGCAACCTGCTTCCCGACTTCTCCGTCGCCGACAACATCGAACTGACCGCGGTGCTCGCGGGCATGTCCGGACGCACCGCCCGCGAACGCCGCGAGGAGCTCCTGGCGGACCTCGGCCTCGCCCACAAGGCCGCCGCCGGGCCCGGGGAGCTCTCCGGCGGTGAGCGCCAGCGGGTCGCCCTGGCCCGCGCCCTGGTCAACCGGCCGCAGCTGCTCCTCGCCGACGAGCCGACCGGCAACCTCGACAGCCGCAGCACCCGCGACGTCCTCGCCCTGCTCAGCCGCTACCACGAACAGGGCACCACCATCGTGCTGGTCACCCACGACGCCCGGGCGGCGAGCACCGCCGACCGGGTCGTCAGCCTCTTCGACGGCCGGATCGCCGACGACGCCCGGGTGGAGGAACCCCCGGCCGCGTGGCGCAGCGCCCACGGGGTCCGCGACGTCATCGACTTCGGCGGGTGAGCCGGTGCGCGCGCTCCTCCGCTGGATCCGGGCCGACCTGCGCTCGCACCGCGTCCACGCCCTGCTGATCGTCCTCGCCACCGGCGGCACCGTCGCCGCCCTGCTGCTCGCCGGCGCGCTGCTCGGCGTCGCCGCCGACCCGTGGCAGCGGCAGTTCCGGGACGCCGGTTCGCCCCACGTCAGGATCGACCTGCGCCCGTCCGCGGCCGCCGCGGGCGGTACCGGCGAACCGTCGGCCGCCGTGCTCGCCCGCGAACCCGGTGTGCTCGCGGTCTCCCCGCCCCAGCACACCGCCGAGACCACGCTGGTCGGGCGGCGCGCCGACGGCGCCGCCTCGGCGGGGGGCACCGACCGCACCCCGTTGGTGCTGCGCGGCGACACCCCGGGGGCGGCCCGCCCGCTGCTGCGGTCCGGGAGCTGGCTCGACCCCGGCGACGCCCACGGCATCGTGCTCGAACAGTCCGCGGCCGACGCCGCCTGGGCCCGCCCCGGGGACCGACTGACCGTCCTCGACGGCCACGGCCAGGCCGTGGAGCTGCGGGTCCTCGGCATCGCGGACAGCCCCGACCAGCTACCGAGCCCGGCCGCGGGGTACGACCTCGGCTGGGCCCTCCCCGCCACCCTCGACCTGGTCCAGCCGGACCGCGCGGCGCAGGGCCTCACCGTCGGACTGCGGCTGGCCCACCCCTCCGACGCCGGGTACACGGCCCAGCGGGTGGTCAGCGTCCTGGGGGCCGAGCGGGTCTCCCGGATCACCACCTGGCTGGACGCGCGGGCCGCGCGGCAGCAGGACGACCGGCTGGCCGGCCTGCTGCTCGGACTCAGCGGACTGGCCGCGCTGCTCTCCGCCGCCCTCGCGGTGGCCGGCGCGGCCGGCGCGCGGATCAGGGCCAGGACCGGCGACATCGCCCTGCTCAAGGCGCTCGGGTTCACCGCCGGCCAGGTCGCCTGGATGTTCATCGCCGAACAGCTGCTGCTGGCCGGTACCGGAGTCGTGCTCGGCGCCGGCGGTGCCGCGCTCGCCGCGCACGCCGTCCCGGCCCTCGGCGGCGGGACGGACGCGCTCCACCGGCTCGTCCCCGGCGGCACGGCGACCACCGGCGCCGTCGTCGCCGCCGCGCTCCTCGCCATCGGGGCCGCCGCCGCGCTGCCCGCGCTGCGCGCCGCCCGGGTCGCCCCGGTCCCCCCGACGGACGGCACCCGGCCGCCCGCCATGACGGCCCGGCCGGTCCGGCTGGGCCTGCTCCGGCGGCTGCCGCCGGCCCTCGTCCTCGGACTCGGCAGCGTCCTGCGCCGGCGCTCGGACCTGGTCGTGAGCGCCGTCCGGCTGACCGTCCCGGTCGTCGCCGCGACCCTGGCCCTGAGCACCTGGGCCACCCTCGACGCCGTCACCGGTCCCGACGGCGGCGCCACCGTCCCGTCCGTCACCGCCCGCCGGACCGCCCCGGAGCAGACGCCCGGCGACGGGCAGCTCGCCGGTGCCCTGGCCGCCGACGCCGCCGTGCGGGGCGTCTACCCGGGCGCGGAGCTGCAGGCCCTCGCGCCCGGCCAGTCCGCGACGCTCACGCTGCGGGCCGTCGGCACCACCGACGCGCCGTACCCGTACACCGTCGTCGAGGGCCGGGCGATCCGCGCGACCGACGAGGCGGTCGCCGGCCAGGGCGCGCTCGACCTGCTCGGCGCCCGGGTCGGCCAGTGGGTGCGGCTCACCACCGGCGGCACCCCGCGCATCCTGCACATCGTCGGGCGCGATCTCGAACCCGAGCACGGCGGCCGCGTCCTGTCCACCGGCTTCGACACCCTCGACCGGCCCGGCGACCCGACGCACCCCGACTTCTGGCGACTCGCCCTGCGCCCCGGCCAGGACCCGGCCGCGGTCCAGCGTGACCTCCCGGCCCGCGCCGGCCTCGCCGGGCAGGTGGAGATCCGCCTGCCGAGCGGTCCGGTCACCAGGCCCGGCGCCCTGCGGGCCAGCGTGGTCGGCCTCCTGCTCGTGCTCGCCCTCATCTGCCTGGTCGACCTGCTCACCACGGCCGCGGCCGGCTTCCACGAGCGCCGCCGGGACCTCGGGCTGCTCAGGGCGATCGGCCTGACGCCGGGCCAGTCCGCCGTCGTGCTGGCCGTCCGGGGGACGGCCATCGCCCTGGTCACGGTCGCCGTCGGCTCGGCCGTCGGCATCCCGCTCGTCCGCCGGCTCCTGGACCGGCAGGGCGAGCTGGGCGGCATCGGCGCGGGCATCGCCCGCGCGCCGTCGGCCTGGACGGTTCTCGCCATGGCCGCCGTCTGCGCCACCACGGCCGCCGCCCTCTGCGCGCTCCCGGTGCTGCGCGTCCCCCCGCCCGCCCGCACCCCGGACGGCGCGGGCCGGTAGCCCTCCCGGGCCCCTGCCCGCTCAGCACCGACGCTCCGCCGCCCGAGGGGTGGGCGGCGGAGCGCGGGTGGGTGGTGCGGGACCGGGGGCTAGAAGGTGAGGTTCCAGGCGTCGATGATGCCGGTGTCGCCGGCGGCGCCGTCCTTGACGCGGAGCTTCCAGGTGCCGTTCGCCGCGTTGGCGGAGGCGTTGACGGTGTAGGTCTTGGCGACGTCGTCGGTGCTGTCGCTGTCCGGGAAGTCCTCCAGGAGGCGGACCGTGCCGTCGGGGGCGACCAGCGAGACGACCAGGTCACCGCGGTAGGTGTGCTTGATGTCCACGCCGACCTTGAGGGTGGCCGGGGCGTTGCCGCTCACGCCCGTCACGGTGATCGGGCTCTCCACGGTGGTGTTGTCGGTGATCGCCACGTCGGTGAGGTTCTCGAAGTACTTGCCGGCCGGCGGGGTGGTGCCGACGGCCTTCAGCGCGTCGACCTGGCCCTCCCCGAAGAACGCGTTGTTGGCGGTCGTGCCGGTGCAGCGGCCGTCCGAGGCCGGGCAGGCCAGGTCGTTGGCCTGGGCGGCCAGCTTGGCCCGGATGTCGGCCGGGGTGAACGCCGGGTTGGTGCTCGCGATCAGCGCGGCCACGCCGGTGACGTGCGGGGAGGCCATCGAGGTGCCGCTCTTGGTGCCGTACTTGCCGCCGGGCAGGGTGGAGTAGACGCCGGTGGCGCCGTCCCCGCCGGGCGCCGCGACGTCGATGACGCCCCGGCCGAAGTTGGAGTAGGAGGCCTTGCCGCTGCCGCTGCCCGTGGCAGCGACGGTCACCACGCCCGGAAGTTCGGTGGGGATGTCGAGGCAGGCGTTGCTGATGGTCCGGGTGACCGGGGTGGAGTCGTTGGGGCTCTCCGTGTCGGTCGTCTTGTCGGCCAGGTCGTAGTTCGCGTTGCCGGCCGCGGCGACCTGCAGCGAGCCCTTGCCCTCGGCGTACTCCTGGGCGCGCTTCACGCCCTCGATGATGGCCGCCTGGTCGAGGTCGTTCGGGCAGTTGAACTGCCACGGGTCGGTGTAGTAGCTGTTGTTGGTCACCTTGAAGCCGTGGTCACCGGCCCAGACGAACCCGCACACCGTGTTCTCGGCGTAGAAGAGGGTGCTGGTCGGCTCGGCGATCCGGACCGAGGCGATCTTCACGCCCGGCGCGACGCCGATGACGCCCTTGCCGTTCTTGGCGGCCGCGATGGTGCCGGCGACGTGGGTGCCGTGGGTGTCCACGTCGCGCCAGGCGCCGGTGCGGGTGTCGGCCTTGCCGTAGGCGCAGGAGACCGAGTCGGCGGCGTCGAAGTTCGGGGCGAGGTCCTGGTGCTGGTCGTCCACGCCGGTGTCGAGCACGCCGACCTTGACGGTGGGAGAACCGGTGGTCACCGCCCAGGCCTGGTCGGCCTTGATCTGGGTCATGTCCCAGCGGTTGGACTCGGTGAGGGTGGTGGCCGCCTGGGCCGGGTTGGCCGGCAGCGCCGGGCCGTACGCGTCGGCGGGCACGTCGGAGGTGCGGGTCGCGCCGACCTGCTGGATGCCGGTGACGCCGCGCAGGGCGGCGGCGAAGCCGGCCGTGGTGGAGTGGGCGACGATGACGCCGATCGCGTCGTAGCTCGCGAAGACCGTGCCGCCCTTCGCGGCGACGGCGGCCTTGGCGGCGGCGACGTCGGCGGGCGCGCTGATCACCAGGTAGGCGCGGGTCCCGGCGGCCCAGCCGGCGGCCGCGGCCTGCGGGGCGGTGGCGGCCTGCGGGGCGGCGGGCGCACCGGCCGTGGGGGCTTCCGCCGTCACCGGGGCGGTGGCCGTCGGGCCGGTGGGGGTGATGGTCGCCGGGGCGGCGGTCGCGAGTGCCGTGGGGGTGGCGAGGGCCATGGCCGAGAGCACGGCGAGAGCGGCGGCCGGGCGGCCCAGCCGCCGGGATATCAGGGGTGACACTTGTCCTCCGATCGGCCCGTGCGTGAGGGGATCGCACGGGGTTTGAACGCAACATGCCAGAACAGTGAGCGTTCGGGGAAGGCTTTGCGCATGACGACTTGTCACAGCGGTGTCAACATTTGATGTCGCGGCCGGACCGGGCGGTCAAACCGGTGGAATCCGGTCCGTCAGCGCAGGGCGGCCGGGGACTCCGCGTCGCGGGCCAGCAGGGCGGGCCGGCCCCCGCCGTCGGCGGGCACGGTCCAGACGTCCGCACCAGAGCCGTCGTGCGGCAACCCGTAGGCGACCGTGGCGTCGTCCAGCCAGGCCGGCTGGTCGTCGACGCTGCGGGTCTCGGCCAGGGCCAGCTCGGCGAGATCGGCCAGGCGCAGCACGCTGAGCCGCCAACCGCCGTCCGGAAGGCGGCGCTTGAAGGCCAGCCGGGTGCCGTCGGGGGACAGCGACGGGCACTCCACGTCGTCCCTGACGGTCCGCAGACTGCGGGCGGTGAAGTCGCCCGCCACCAGGGAGCGGTGGCCGCCGGCCGACATGGTGGCGTAGAAGCGGTTGTCGTCGACGGTGAAGGTGACGCCCCAGAAGTTGGCGTCCCCGGCGGGCTCGTGACCGTCGACCGCGAAGTCCTCCAGGTTGCCGACGAGGGTGTCGGTGCGGGTGTCCAGGATGCCGGAGCGGGTGGAGAACCGTCCGCCGTTGTAGGAGTCACCGGTGACGAACACCGTCCAGGAGACCATCCGCCCGCTGGTGGAGACCCTGGCCCGGCTGGGGACGCCGTTCAGCGGCAGGCTGGTCCGCTCGCGCAGGTCGCGGTCGACGACGGTGACCTGGTAGGCGCCCGGGCTCTCGCGCAGGCACACCCCCGTGCCGGCCGCCGCGTACACCCGGGCGCAGCGCAGCGCCGACTCGCTGCGCCGGCCGTCGGGGGTCTGCACGGCGAGCCGCCCGGTGCCGGTGTCGCGGATCAGCAGGCCCGGGCCGTCGAGCGTGAGGCCGGCGACCGCCGGGGCGGGTTCGGGTGCCGCCCGCAGCACGGTGTAGCCGACGGCGACGGTGGTGAGCAGCGCGGTGGCGGCGAGGGCGGTGAGGATGCGCCGGTTCAGGGCGTGTTTCACGGCGTCGGGTGTCCTTCGAGCAGGGGCACGGAGAGGGCCAGCGCGGTGGCGACGGCGACGGCGGCGCCCAGGCAGGCCGGGGCCGTGCCCCAGGTCTGCCAGGCCAGGCCGAACAGCACCGAGGAGCCGAGGCCGGCCAGCGCCTGACCGGTCTGCAGCAGCGCGAGTCCGCTGGTGCGCAGGGCGGGCGGGAGCAGCGGGCCGGCGAGCGCCATCAGGACGCCGTCGGTGGCGGCGTAGGACGCGCCGTGCAGGAGCAGGATCAGCGGGACGAGCAGCGCCGGCGAGCCGGGGCCGAGGGCGAGCAGCGACTGGATCGCGATCGTGGCGCCGTAGCCGGCCAGGATCACCGGGCGTCGGCCGGTGCGGTCGGCGAGCCGCCCCAGGGGCGCGGCCAGCACCAGGTAGGCGAGGGCGGAGCCGACGGCCAGGAGGGGGAAGGCGGTCAGCGGGAGGTCGTCGCGGCGCTGGATGAGCAGGTAGACGAAGCCGTCGCCGACGGTCGTCAGCGCGAGCAGCACGGCCGCCGCGCACAGGCCGCGGAACGGCCGGTGGCGCAGCAGGGCGAGCGCGGCGCCGGGCCTGACGCGGTCCGCCGGGAGCGGTTCGCGGTGGTCGCGGACGAACAGCGCCAGCAGCAGGACCCCCAACACGGCGAAGCAGAGGCTGACCAGGAACACCGCGTCGTAGGCGCGGCCGGAGCCCGCCAGGGCCAGGACGCCGACCGCGACCAGCGGGCCGGCGAACGCGCCGAGGCTGTCCAGGGCCCGGTGGACGCCGAAGGCCCGGCCGAGCCGGTCGGCGGGTACGGAGAGCGTGATCAGGGCGTCCCGGGGTGCGGTGCGCAGGCCCTTCCCGGTGCGGTCGACGGCGAGGACGGCGCTGATCGCCGCGGGCGTGGCGGCGGCCGCCAGCAGGCCCGCCCTGGCGAGGGCCGACAGCCCGTAGCCGATGCCGGCGACGAGCTTGCGGCGCCGGTACCGGTCGGCCGCGTAGCCTCCGAGCAGCCGGGTGAGGGCGGTGGAGCCGGCGAACAGGCCGTCCACCAGGCCGTACTGGCTCGCGCTCAGGTGGAGGCCGAGCACCAGGTAGGCGGGGAGGACGGAGCCGACCATCTCGGCGGAGACGTCGGTGACCAGGCTGACCAGACCGAGGGCGAGGACGTTGCCGGCGAGGATCCGCCGGGAGCGGTGCGCGCTGCCGGCGACCGCGGCTCCGGTGGCGGGGACCCGGGGGACGGGTGTTCCGGTGGCGGGCGCCGGGGCCCCGGCGGCGGGGGCCCCGGCTCGGGTTCTGGCGAGGTACATCAGCTGAGCGTGAGGTCGTCGAACCAGGTGACGCTGGGATCGCCCGGGTAGTCGTCGTCGTGGTTGACCAGCTCCACGGTGTAGGAGTGCCCGGGCGTCAGGACGTCGGTGACCTGCTGCCAGTCGCCGTTCGCGGTGCAGGTCCTGGGCAGCGGGGTGGTCGTCGTGCCGCTGGTGTTGTGCCGGACGACGACCGTGGCCCAGGCGTAGTCGACGCTGTCGCGGCAGTCGCCCTTCCACCAGAGGGTGAGCCGGGTGACGCCGGGCGGTGCGGTGAAGGTCTGGGAGAGGACGGAGTCGCCGTCGGTGGGGGCGGTGGATCCGACCGCGCCGCTGTAGGCGCCGGAGTGCCGGACGTCGGCGACGGCGGTGGTGCCGGTGCGGGTCCAGCCGTTGAAGGTGCCGTACTCGAAGCCGCCGTTGACGAGGCCGGCCGGCGTGGTGGGCGTCGGGGTCGGGGTCGGCGTCCCGGTGGGCGTGGGGGTCGGGGTCGGGGACGGCGAGGTGGTCCAGATGTCGGTGATCGGGGTGGCGGTCGCCGCGCGGCCGATCGGGGCGAGGCCGTAGGCGTCCTCGATCGTGCGCAGCACGTTGTAGTGGTCGATGCGCTGGGCGGAGGTGCTGCCGGGGCGCACGGGCTGGCCGACGAAGACCGTGGCGATCTGGTTGAGGGAGCTGAAGTTGTCCTCGTCGAAGGTGACGATCAGCAGGCTGTTGTGGGTCTTGGCCCACTGCGCGTAGCCGTCGAGGTGGTCGCGCAGCCAGGTGTCGCCGGTCCCGGGCGAGCAGTCGTGCATGTCGTTGCACATGTCGGGCACCACGAAGGAGACGTCCGGCAGCTTCGTGTAGTCGGTCGGGAAGGTGCTGTAGGGGACGTTGGCGGAGGCCGGGACGTTGTCGAAGTCGGCCCAGGGGTTGTGCTTGCGCACGTAGCGGCCGCTGCCGCAGCCGGTGTAGCCGGTGGCGGGCAGGCCCTCGGAGTAGCCCTTGAAGGTGAGGCCGGCGCCGATGAGCTGGCTGCCGAGGTTGGCCTTGCCGGTGAAGTCCCGCGGGCAGGAGTCGTCCTTGACGCCCTGCTGGTCCCCGGAGAACAGGGCCACGTAGTTGCCCTGGCTGGGGTGGTCGACGCCGAACGAGCGGGTGAAGCTCGCGCCCTGCTGGGCGAGGGAGTTGAGGTACGGCACGGCCGGGTTGCCGATGATCTTCGCGTAGTCCTTGTTCTCGAAGAGGACGACGACCACGTGGTCCGGTCGCGGCACCGCGGCGGCCGCGGGGGCGGCGGCGGCCGGGGCCGGGGCGGCCGCCGAGCGGGCGCCCACGGCCGCACCGGTTCCGGCGAGGGCGAGTGCGCAGGCGATCACGGCCGTGAGCACCGACCGTCCTCCCGGGGCGGCGCCGCGCCGGGGAGTGACACTACGTCTGGGGACGGCCTGACCGGCCGGCCGGGGCTGCCGTGTCCGCATGGGGGTGTTCCTCCGTCGTGGGGGCGGTTGTCGCGGACATGGTGGATGGATCCCGGCGGGAGCGCTAGCGTTCGGGTCGCCGCCGAGCGCCCCACCGCGCGGCCGCCGCCGCGGCTGCCAGGACGGACGGGCGGCCGGCGGTGGAAATCCAGTACTGGCGGGTAACCATGGGATCAGCGATCGACGACCTCGACGACCTCGCCGGCGGACTGCGCGCCGGACCCTTCCACACCGCCCTGCGCGCGGCCATCGCGTCCCGCGGGCTCGCCCTGGAGCGGCTGAGCGACCGGCTGGCCGCGGCGGGCCTGCGGGTCAGCGTCTCGACGCTCAGCAACTGGCAGCGCGGACTGAGCCGGCCCAGGCGCCCCGAGGGCCTGCGCGCGGTGGCGGCGCTGGAGGAGCTGCTCGGCCTCCCGGCGCACTCGCTCCGCGGCCTGCTCGACGAACCCGCCCACCGCGGACGCCGTCTCCCGGCCCCCGCGCCCGGCACCCCGGCGCTGCCGGCCAGCCGGCTACGGGCCCGGCTCGACGTCCCCGCCGACCCCGCGCTCGACGTCCTCGCCGTCCAGGACGACGTGACCGTCACCGAGACCGGCTGGACCTCCACCACCCGGACCGTCGTCCGCGCCCGCCGGGCCGGGGTGGACCGGCACGTCGTCCTCAGCCACGTCAGCGGCCCGGCGCTGCCCGAGATCCGGGCCGGCCGTGACTGCGCGCTCGGCCGCGTCCACGCCGACCGGGCCGCCGGACTGATCGGCGCCGAGCTCCGCTTCGGCGCGCTCGGCCCGGGCGAGACCTTCGCGGTCGAGCACGTGACGACCTCCCCCGAACCCGAGCGGTACTGCGGGCACTGGTTCCGCACCGCCGGACAGCGCTTCGACCTCACCGTCCGGTTCGCCCCCGGGCTCGGGATCCGGCGGGCCCACCGGATCTGGCGGCTCGACCCGCACCGGCCGCACAGGGACGTGGCCGGGCTCCGGCTCATCGACGGCAGGCTCGCGCACTTCGCCGACTTCGACCTCTCCCCCGGCTTCCACGGCATCCGCTGGGCGGCGTGAGCGCTCTCGTCGGTGCGAGTCGAGCGCTCGCCGGAAGGGAGAGGCCGGCCGGCGGTGCGGTCAGGCCGATCGGCGGTCCGGTCAGGCCCGCAGGCGGGCCGCCAGCACCTCCACCACGGCGTCACGCTGCTCGGCCAGGTAGAAGTGGCCGCCCGGGTAGACCCGCAGGTCGAACGCCCCGGTGGTGTGGCGCTCCCAGTCCCGCACCTCCGCCACGCTCGCGCGCGGGTCCGCGTCCCCGGTCAGCGCCGTGACCGGCACCGACACGACCGCCTCCGGCCCGCACCGGTACGTCTCCACCGCGGTGTAGTCGGCCCGCAGCGCCGGCAGGACCAGGCTCCGCAACTCCGGGTTGGCCAGCACCCGTTCGTCGGTGCCGCCGAGCCGGGCGAGTTCGTCGAACAGCTCGTCGTCGGGCAGCAGGTGCACGGACGAGTCCCGGGGCAGCGAGGGCGCGCGGCCGCCGGAGACGAACAGGTGCACCGGCCCGGCCACGCCGTCGCGCTCGAACCGGCGGGCCACCTCGAAGGAGACCAGCGTGCCCATGCTGTGCCCGAAGAACACCAGCGGCCGGTCGGCCCAGGGCAGCAACGCCTCGTGGACGCGGTCCGCGAGACCGTCGACCGAGTCGATCACCGGCTCCGCGAACCGGTTCTGCCGGCCGGGGTACTGCACGACGAGCACGTCCGCGAACGGCGACAACGCGGCCGCGTAGTCGATGAAGTAGCTCGCCGAGCCGCCCGCGTGCGGAAAGCAGACGAGCCGGACGGGCGCCGTGTCGGCGGGGTGGAAGCGACGGAACCAGTCGCTCTCGGTGGCGGTGTTGCTGCCGGCCATGCGGGACAACCTCTCTGAGTACGGTTCAGTGATCACTCTGCTCCCCCAGTGTCCCCGTCCGACCCCGCGGTTCACCAGGGAACCCCCGGGCCCGCGGCCGGGTGTCACCGGGCACGACCCGGTGGGGCGGTCAGGAGCCGGGCGCCAGCCGCCACCGGCGCTCCCCGTCCTGCCACTCCTCGGTGGGGGCGAGTCCGGCGGCCGCGGCCACGGCGGCCGAGGCCGCGTGGTCCGGGTGGAGGTGGGCGACGACGGTGTGCACCCCCTGCTGCCGCAGCCAGGTGACCAGCCCTCGGGCCGCCTCGGTCGCGATGCCGCGCCGCTGCCAGGGGGTGCCCACCACCCAGGCGATCTCCGCGCCGGCCCCGCGGTCGTCGGCGCTGATCGTCGCCTGGACCGTGCCGGTCAGACGGTCCGCTCCGCGCAGCCGGATGACCCAGTTGCACCAGGTCACGGCGGGATCGGGCGAGCCGGCGGCCCACCGTTCGTAGCGGGCGCGCAGCGCCTCCGCGGTGTCCGGGGCGCCGCCGGTGAAGGTGTGCAGGCCGGGGTCGGACAGCACCGTGGCCATCTCCTCGGCGTGCTCGGGCCGCAGCGGTACGAGGATCAAGCGGTCGGTGTGGATGGTGGCGGGCCCGAGGTCGCGCACGGTGCCTCCTGGTGGGATCGGTCGACGACGAGGTCCTGCGTCCGGGACCTCGCCTGGGACACGCCTCAACGGCCGCCACCGGGCGCGCCGAAGCGGACGGCGGGGCGGCCCCGGGAGACGCGGTCGAGCAGGAGGACGGAGGCGGCCTCGGGGGTCGGCGTCGGGGCGGCGCCCCCGGCGTGCCGGGTGAGCGCCGCGAGGAGGCGGTCGAGGCCGCGGCGGTGCCGGGCGAAGGCGCGGCGCGGGGCCCAGCGGCCGCGTTCGCGCTGGCCGGCGAGCGCGGTGACGGCGCCGACGTCCAGCAGGACGAGGTGGAGTTCACGGCCCTGGCCGGCGGCGGCGCGGGCGAGCCAGCGGCGCATCCAGGCGCGGCTGCCGCAGTCGTGCACCAGCAGCGGCCCGCCCCGGCGGACCGAGGCGCGCAGCAACCGGGCGTGTTCCAGCCGGGCCCACGGCCGGTAGACGGCGTACGGCAGGGCGGCGGGCATCACCGCCTCGCAGGCCTCGTGCACGGCCCGGGGGTCGACGGTGGCGGGCGCGTCGGCCTGGGCCGACCAGCGGCGCAGCAGGGTGCTCTTGCCGCTGCCGGGCAGGCCGGAGACGACCACGACGGCGTCCGCCGGGTAGTGGAGGGTGAAGGGTGCGCCGGCCTCACCCCGGAGATCGACCAGGCCCCGCGGTTCCATCGCTGCCTGCGCCTCCTGCCGTACGGCGGTCCGCCCGCCCGGCGTGGTCGGCCTGTCCATGCTGTTCACTCATCCCCGCTTCTGCCCGACCCGGAACGATAACAACCGCGGCGCGCCCCCGGCGCGGGTGGTCCCGGGGTCAGCGGGCCCCGGGCCGGGGGCCTAAGGTGAGTGCGCGATGTGATGGCCTGTCAGGAACGGGTTTCGGGAAGCCGCCGGGACGGGCGTGCGGGGAAGGGCGGGACGGCGTGACGGGGACGCTGGCGGCGGCGGGGTCCGGTACGGGGGTGGCGACGCACACCGGGCTGGTGCTGGACGGGCTGGCCCGTGATCCGGACCGGGTCGCGATCCGGTGCGGGGAGGTGTCGCTGACGGCGCGGGAGTGCCTGGACGACGTGTACCGGCTGGCGCGGGCGCTGGCCGCCACCGGCCTCGGGCGCGGGGACGGGGTCACGGTGCTGGCCGGGAACCGGCCGGAGACGGTGCTGGTCCGGCTGGCGGCCAACCTGATCGGCTGCCGGGTGGCGATGCTGTCCACCGACCGGCCGGTCGCGGACCAGATCGCGATGGCCGAGGACGCGCTGACGGCGGCGCTGGTGTTCGACCCGGTGCGGTACGGCGCGGCGGCACGGCGGATCACCGCCGCGCTGCCCGGCGCCCTCCCCCTCGCGCTCGGCCCGGCCCCGTCCGGCGCGCCGGTACCCGGCACCGATCTCCTGGCCGCCGCCGCCGGGCTCTCCGCGACCCCGCTGGCACCCCGGTACCGGCCGGAGGACGTGATGGCGGTGCGGTTCACCGGTGGTTCGACCGGCCGGCCGAAGGGGGTGCTGCGCCGTTTCGTCCGGCCGCCGCGGCCGGAACTGGTGGCCGCGTCCACCTTCCTGCTCTGCACCGGGCTCTGCCACGGTGGTGGCGGCACGGCGGACCTGGCCCTGGCGGCGGGCGGCACGGTGGTGCTGCAGGACGGGTTCGCGGCGGACGCGGTGCTGGCGGCGGTCGAGCGGTACCGGGTGTCGCGGGTCTACCTGCCGCCGCACCTGCTCTACCAGGTGCTGGACCACCCCGCGCTGCCGCGGACGGACACCGGCAGCCTGCGCCGGGTCACGTACACGGGGTGCCCGGCGTCGCCGGAGCGGCTGGCCGAGGCGACCCGCCGGCTGGGGCGGGTGCTGCACCAGACGTACAGCCTGACCGAGTGCGGGCCGGTGACCCGGCTGACGCCGGACGAGCACCTCGACCCGCGGCTGCTGACCACGGCCGGTACGCCGTTCCCGGACACCGAGGTCCGGATCCTGGACGAGGACGGCACGCCGCTGCCGGCGGGCCGGACCGGGGAGATCTGCGTCCGGACCCCGGCGGTGATGGCGGGCTACTGGCGCAACCCGGAGCTGACCGCGCGGGTGCTGCGGGACGGCTGGCTGCACACGGGCGACCTGGGGAGCCTGGACCGGTCCGGGTACCTGACGGTGGCCGAGCGGCGGGACGCGATGGCGATCGTGGACGCGCACAACGTCTTCCCCCGGGACGTCGAGGAGCCGCTGCTCGCCCATCCGGCGGTGCGGGAGGCGGTGATGTTCGCGACCACCGGGCGGGACCGGCTGGAGCGGGTGCACGCCGCGGTGACCACGGCGCCCGGGGCCGGGGTGACGGAGCAGCAGTTGCACCGGTGGGTCCGGGAGCGGAGCGGTCCGCTCTGCGATCCGGCGACGATCCTGCTGCTGCCCGGCCTGCCGCTGAGCGAGACGGGGAAGCCGGATCTGGCCGCCCTGCGCGCGCTGCTCCCGGACGCCGGGACGACCGCCGGGGTCGGGCGGGTCCTGGGGGCGCGCGGCGAGGGGTGACGCGCCCCAGAGTGCCTCGGGCGCCCGGGTGCGCTCCCGCGCGCGCGGCGGGCGGGCCGGCGGAACCGGCCGGGGACGCTCGACCGTGCCGGGCGGGCTGCCGATAACACCGGCGACCCCTCCCTTCGCGCCGCCACCGTTGGAGGCGACTTCCGTGACCTGGCTCCGCGTCCTGGCCGCCCTCGGCATCCTCGCCGTGGCGGCCGGTGCCCTGTTCGTCTTCGCCCTCTGCACCGCCGCCGCCCGGGGGGATCGCGGGGACCACGAGGACCACGGAACCGGCAGAAGGGGCGACGGGAGCACCCCGCGGGACCCGGTCCGGGAGGCCGCGGAGCGCAGCGGGCTGTTCCGGCCCACCGGCGGTGAGGAGTGATCGCCGCGTCCCCGGCTCCGGGCGCCGGGTCCGGCCGTGACCCCGGCCCCGGCCCCGGCCGTCCGTCCCGCTCCGGTGCCCCGCGTCAGCGCGCCACGTCACCTCGCCCGCTCGCCACGTCCGCTCGCCGCGCCCGGACCGCGCGTCAGTGCCCCGCGAGGTCGTCCGGGCGGACCTCGATGTGGTCGGCGGCCAGGTCCACGGCGACGCGGTGCTCCATGCCGAGCGCCTCCAGGAACTTGACCGGCAGCTGCACCCGGCCGGTCCGGTCCAGCATCACGTACTCGCGCTCGTTGACCGACTCCTCGCCGTGCTCGTCGGTGACCGTCCGGCGCAGCACCTCGCTGCTGGTCCGCCCGTCCCGGATGGCGACCGTGCGGCGCACCTCGCCGGCCACCATCGGGTCGTGGGTGACGATGACGACGGTGGCGCCGAGCTCGCGGTTGACGGTGCGGAAGGCCTCGAAGATGGCGGCCCCGGTCTCGGAGTCGAGCTCACCGGTCGGCTCGTCGGCGAGCAGCACCGGCGGGTTGTTCGCCATCGCGACGGCGATGGCCACCCGCTGCTGCTGGCCGCCCGACATCTCGCCCGGCCGACGGTGGGCGAGGTCGCCGATCTCCAGGGCCTCCAGCAGCTCGGCCACCCGGGCCGCCCGCTGCTCGGAACCGGCACCGCCGCGGCGGCCGCGCAGCTGCATCGGCAGGGCGATGTTCTCGGCGGCGGTCAGGAAGGGCAGCAGGTTCCGCGCGGTCTGCTGCCAGATGAAGCCGACCACCTCGCGCCGGTAGCGCAGCCGGTCGCGGGCCGACATCTCCAGCAGGTCGCGGCCGGCCACGACGGCGGTGCCGGCGGTCGGCACGTCGAGCCCGGCCAGGATCGTCAGCAGGGTGGACTTGCCGCTGCCGGAGGCGCCGACCAGGGCCACCAGGTCGCCCTGCCGGATGGTCAGTTCGAGGCCCTGGAGCGCCTGCACCTCGATGCCCTCGCTGCTGAAGATGCGCACCAGGCGGTCGCAGACGATCGCCGCGTCGCCGCCACCGGGCGCCTTCGGCCGGGCGGCGGCGAGCGCGCGCTCCTGGAGCTCCTGGAGGGAGGGGGCCGGTTCGGCCGTCCGGGGCCCGGGGAGGCTGTTCAACGCTGGTCTCCTGTCGCCGCTGCGCCGGGGCGCGCCTGTGTCCGCGGTGGTCGCGGGCCGATTCCCTTGCCGTCCGCCCGGCCGTGCGGCCGGGCCCGTCCACTGTCCGTCAACGCTGCTCCCCCACCCTGAGCTCGGTGGCGATCTGGCGCCGCCCGGCGATCAGCGCCTCGGCCACCACACCGACGGTGACCAGGGCCACCAGTGCGAGCACCTGGCGCAGGACCGGCGGTACCGCGGGCTCCAGCCCCGGCGGCACCTCGGCGCCGACCAGGACGGAGAGGTCGAACGCCGGTCCGAGCAGGGCCGTGGCGGCCAGGGCCACCAGGCCGCCGCCGACCGCCGCGACGACGGACTGCGGTACGGCCTCGGCCAGGATCAGGGCCAGGCCCTGCCGCGGGCGCAGGCCCATGGTGCGCAGCCGGGCGAGCAGGGCGGCGCGTTCCGGGGCGGTCCGCACCAGCGTCAGCAGGACGGCGAGCAGCGCGAACCCGCCGGCGCCGAGCACGGCGGCCCAGAACAGGCGGCCGGCCGAGCGCTGGAGCGGGTCATCGGCGAACCCGGCGGCCAGCGCCGTACTGGTGTGCACCTGGTAGCCGCTCAGCAGGGCGTCCTCGTCGGCGCCGCCCGCGCCGGCCGCGTCCGAGCCACCGGACGCGTTGGTGTCCGCTCCCGGCGACGGCGCGGCCGTCCCGGCGGCAGGCGCAGCAGCGGGCGCTCCGGCGACCGTCCCGGCGGCCGACCCAGCAGCGGGCGCTCCGGCGGCAGGCGCGGCCGGCGGCGCCGACACGGCCCCGGCCGCGACCGGCGGGAGGACCATCCCGGGGTGCTCGCCGAACGCGACCCGCCAGGCCGTCGGCGCCGCCAGCTCGCGCACCAGCCGCTTCAGCCGCCCCTCGTCGATGTCGCCGACCCCGAACCACAGGTTGGGCCGGCCCAGCTCGGGGCGCTGCGCGACGGCGGGCCCGGACGGCAGCACGACGAACTTGCGGTCGTCGCCGACGAGTGCGGGCGTGGCACTGATCCGGCCGGCCGCCCCGGCGTTCAGCTCCCAGCCGTCGGGCAGCCGCAGGCGGTAGCTGCCCGCGGTGAGCCGCTCGCCCAGGGCGGTGCTGAAGAGGGCGGGCATCGGCGCGTCGGGCCCGCCGGCGCCGCCGGCGAGCAGGCCCGGGTCGAACCCGCCGCGGCCGACGCTCCGGGACAGTTCGGCATAGGCCCCGGGGTCGACGACCAGCACGCTGACCCGGGTCGGCGCGACGTCGCTGCCGAGGAGGAACACCTCGCTCTCCCACCACACGCCGGTGGCGAGCCGGACGCCGGGCATCCTGGCGGCCGCCTCGGTGAACCGCGTCGGCAGCGTGACACCGGTCGGGGTGCCGACGGCCGCGTCCCCGCCGACGACGCCCCGGGCGGCGCGCAGCCGGGCGCCGTCGACCGCGTCCAGGACGGTGGCCCCGAAGCCGGCCGTGGTGACGGCGAGGGTGAGCGCGAGCATCGGCAGCAGCGAGGGGCGGCCCCGGCCGCCGCTGCCGCGGGCGGCGCGGGCCAGGCCGAGGAAGCCGACCAGGCCGGGGCGCCGGCCGGCCACCCGGGCGAGCGCCCCCACCACGACCGGCTGGAGCCGGGCGAGCAGGAGGCCGCCGGTGACGGCGAGCAGCAGCGGGGCGGCGACGAGCAGCAGGTCCGGCTCCTGGCCGGCCGGCGCGACGCCGCGCCGGCGGAGCTCCAGGACGGCCGCGGCGGTGACGGCCAGCACCAGGAGTTCGCCGACCAGCCGGCGTCCCGCGTTCCGCCGGCGCGGCCGGGACCAGAACAGGGCCGCGCGGGCGGGGAAACCCAGCAGTGCGATCAGGGTGGCGGCGAGGGCGGCCAGCACGGCCTCCGTCCAGCGCGGCGTCGGCACCAGCACGAGGGCGAGCGCGGTCGCGGCCGCGGCGGCGGGCAGCACGGTCACCGCGCCCTCGCCGAGCAGGCGCCGCAGGACACCACCGCGTGAGCCGCCGCGGGCCTGGAGCAGCCGCAGTTCGGCGGTGCGCCGGTCGGTGGTGAGGCCGGCGGCCAGGAAGAGCACCACGGCGCCGACCGCGGCCAGGCCGGCCGGGCCGATCGCGGCGAGCGGCGCGGCGGCGTTCTGCCGGGCGATGGCCTGGTTGAACGCGGTGGGCAGCTGGGAGCCGAGGCTGAGGTCGTCCCGGCCGGTGTAGGCGGCCAGCCCGACGGCGCTGGGGCCGGTCAGGTAGCCGTTGATCTCCCGGCCGGTCGCGGGCAGGTCGCGGGCGTGCAGCGCCCCGGTGTCGACGGGCAGCCGCCAGAAGTCGGTGGCGTGGGCGCCCCACTGGGCGAGCCGGTCCAGCGCGTCGGCGGCGACGAGGCCGTCGGCCGCGAGGGCGACGTGCGGGTTCCCCTGCGCGCAGGCGCGGTCGAGGCAGCCGAGATCGTACCAGTACGGGTCGCGCGGGTCCTTGACGGTGTAGAGGCCGACCACCGTGGCGAGTTCCGGGCCCGGCCCTTCGCCGCCCTGGAGGACGTCGCCGAGGCGGATGCCGATGCTGTCGGCCGCGGCCTTGCTGAGCGCGATCGGCACCGCGCCGTCCTGGCCGCCGGACCCCGTCGGCCAGGTGCCCGCCACCACGGTGACCCGCTCGGCGACGCCCTGCAGGTACATCAGGCTGACCCTCGGCTTCAGGCCGTCGGGGCGGGCGTAGCCGGGGTTGGAGATCTCGCGGAACCTGTCGCCGCGCGCCCCGTGGACCGGGCCCGACTCCGCGTACCGGAACGTCCTGCCGGGCCGCGATGCCAGCTTCCGGGCGACCTCGTCGAGGTCGGCGGCGTCGTTCCGGTGGTCGGCGGTGGCGATCAGGGTGTTCCAGGCGGGCCCGCGGTCCGTCAGGAACCGGTGCAGCGCGTCGTCCGTCCCCCGGTCGACGGCGCGCGGGAACGCGGCGGCCAGGAAGACGGTGCCGAACGCGAGGGCCGCCGTGAGCAGGGCGGCGAGCCGCGCCGACCGCAGCCGGGTGCGGACCCAGGGCGCGGGCCGGTGTCCGGCGGCCGGCCGGGCCCCGCCGACGCGGGGGGTGCGGGTGTCGGCCGGGGTGGTCACATCTCCTCCACGTGCCGCAGCCGGGCGGCCACGTCTCGACGGCGGCGTCCGGTCAGGAACACCGACAGCAGGGGTACGGCGGCGATCGCGGCCGCGAGCAGCAGTGACCAGCCGAGCGGAAGGACGACCAGCGCCTCGGGCGTCGGACGGCGGGCCGCCTGCGTGAGCACCACGAGCGGCACGATCAGGCGGACGATCAGGGCGCCCAGGCCGAGGCCGGCCAGGCTGCCGAGCAGGACCAGGACGGCCTGTTCGGCCGCGGCGGTGCGGACCAGCCACCTGCGCGGGGTGCCGAGGGCGAGCAGCACGGTGAAGTCGGCGGCGCGTTCGCGGGCGGAGGCCGCCGCGGCGGCGGCGAAGCCGATCGCGGCGAGGACGGTGCTGGCCAGGGCGATGCCGGCGAGGGCGCTCTGCGGGGCGGCGCTCAGCGGGTCGGCGAGCAGACCGGCGGCCACCTCGTCGTTCAGCAGGAGCCGTTGCACGCCCGGGGTGGCGCGCAGCGCGGCGGCCGCCTCCGCGGGCACCCGGTCGCCCGGTCCGGTGGCGGGCAGCCACCATTCGGTGAGGTCCGGCAGCTGGCGCCCGCCGGCGGCGAACAGGCGGCCGGCGGCGGCGAGGTCGATGACGACGGCCTTGTCCCCGGCGACGGGCAGCGAGTCGACCGCGCCGGTGATCCTGACCCGCAGGCCGACGGAGCCGAACGTCACCTGGACGGTGTCGCCGACGGCCGCGCCGACGCCGGCGAGGTAGCCGTGGGTGGCGAGGCCGGGCAGTACGTCCGGGGTCTCCGTGCCGGCGGGCACCAGGGTGGCCCGGGTGACGACGCCGGCCCCGCGGCCCTTCGGCGCGTAGCGGAGCCCGAGCATCCGGCCGTCCCGGGCGGGCAGCAGCTCGGAGCCGGAACCGGACTCCCCGGGGGCGGTGCTGGTCCGCCAGCCGAGGCCGGCCGGGGCGGGCACGGCGGTGGCCGGGCCGCTCGCGGTGTCGGCGACGGCGACGCCCTGCACGCTCAACTCCCCGGTCCGGGCGGAGTCCTCGTCGGTGCCGAACACCACGACCAGGCCGGCGACGGTGAGCGGCCCGGCGGGGGCGCCGACCGGGGCGGCGGCGAGGCCGGCGAGGTCCGCGGTCGCCACCGCCCTGCCCCGCACCGGCACACCGGCCAGCCGGGCGCGGAAGGTGTCGCCGAAGCGGTCCCGCACCAGCAGCCAGACGTCCGGCGGCAGGGCGGCCCCGGCGGACGGCTCGTTCACGAGGTCGACGTCGATCCGGGCCGGGTGGCCGGGCAGCGGCACCCCGGCCTGAGCCCCGGCGGGGGCGGGCGCGGCGAGCGGGGCGAAGAGGTCCTTGCCGCGCTGCCCGCCGAGCAGGTCCGGGCGGACGCGGGCGCGGTCGGCGAAGCCGGCGGCGTCGAGGGCGAGCACCTGGCCGGTGGCGCCGGCCGGCAGCGAGTGTTCCTGCCGGATCACCGGTATCAGCCGCTCGCCGCCGGGCAGCGAGCCGTAGCGGCCGCCCTGGCCCATCGAGGTCAGCTGCGAGCCGGTGATCCGCAGCCCGCCGGCGGTGGCGAAGTCCGCCTGGTCCCGCTGGGATTCGGACCAGGTGCGCTGCTGGCCGAGCGCCAGCACGCCGGTGGAGACCGCGAGCACCAGCAGCAGGACCGGTCCGGTGGCCCGGCCGGGGCGGCGCGCGAGCTGCCAGCCCGCCAGGGCCGGCACCAGGCCGCGGCCCCGCGCGGCGATCCGGCCGCCGAGGCGGGCGGCGAACGGGAGGAGGCGCAGCACCAGCAGGGTGCCCGCGCCGAGCGCCAGGGTGGGGGCGGCGATCAGGACCGGGTCGAGATCGAGCCGGCCGCTCGCGTCGGTCGACAACCCGCCCTCGTAATGCGCCAGTTGGTAGTAGGCGAGGACGGCGAGGCCGACCACCGCGAGGTCGGCGCCGGAGCGCACCGTGTTGGCGACGAGCGCCTGGCGGCGGCCCGCGCGGCGCAGCACGGCGCTGCCGGCCCCGCGCAGCAGCGCGGGGGCGGTGGTGAGCAGGACGCAGACGAGCGCGCACACGGCCGCGAGCGGCCAGAGCGTCCAGCTCAACCCGGTGTCGAGCGGCACCCGGGCGAGCGGCCCGCGGTGGGCGAGGGCGGTCAGCAGCAGTGGCGTGAACAGCGGCGCGAGGAGCGCGGCGGG
Source organism: Kitasatospora sp. NPDC127111 (assembly GCF_042677465.1). NCBI lineage: Bacteria > Bacillati > Actinomycetota > Actinomycetes > Kitasatosporales > Streptomycetaceae > Kitasatospora > Kitasatospora sp. NPDC127111. The sequence goes on along the minus strand of NZ_JBHXTG010000021.1, from coordinate 25,891 downwards.
CACGGCGAGCAGCAGCGCCTCGATGGCGGAGAACGCGCCCAGGCGGGCGCCGGAGGCTCCGCGCGCGGCCAGCAGCGCGTTCTCGCCCTCCTGCCGGGCGGCCATCAGCTGGACCACCAGCAGCAGGACGGCGGCGGCGAGGACGGCGAGTTGGAGCGCGCCGATCAGCAGGGTGGAGCGGGCGACCAGCGCACTGGACTCCACCTCCCGCAGCATCACCGGGAGTTCGGTCCGGACCTGCAGGCCGGTCGCCCTGGTCAGGTCCCCGGCGAGGCCGGCGGCACGGTCGCGGACGGCGGCGGCCCCGGTGTCGTGGATGCCGGCGAAGTCCGCTCCGATCAGCCAGCTGCGGCCGCTCTGCGGGACGACGGCGGTGGTGAAGGCGGAGTCGTCGACCAGCAGCGGTCCGTAGGTGGTGAAGCCGCCGGTCTGGATCTCCCGGCCGCCCAGGGTGTCGAGCCCCCAGTACGGGTTGGCGGGGTCGTCGGCGCGGTAGATCCCGGTGACGCGCACGGTGAGCGGCCGGCCGTCGTAGCGGTCGTCGAGCCGGATCTCGGCGGGCAGGTTCCCGGCGGCGAGGCCGAGGCGGGTCAACGTGGTCTGCGGGACGGCGACTTCGACCGGCCCCGGCGCGACGCCGTGGGCCGGTGGCTGGACGGCCGCGGGCCAGGCGCCGGCGAGCAGGTGGACGCGGCCGCGGTCGAGGGAGGCGAGCAGGGTGAGGTCGACGGCCGCCTTCTGGCCCGGCGCCCCGCCGGCGGGCGCCGCGGCGGGTGCGGCCGGGAGGCCGTACGAGCGGCTGCGGGCCAGGCTCTCGGTGCGGACGGCGAGCCCGTGGAAGAGGCTGCGGCCGTAGGCGGCGACCGCGGTGTCGTCGGCGGACCGCTTGTCGGCCCCGTGCTCGCCGCTCACCAGGACCGTGGTCCGCGCGTGCCCCTCCCCCTGCAGGGCCTGCCGCAGCCCGGCCTCCCCGACCGTCCGGTTGAACGCCACAAGCGCGGTGAGCACCGCCGTGGTGATCAGCACGGTGAGCAGGACGGCACCGGCCAGCGGCAGTCGCCCGCGCAGACGGCGCACGACGAAGCCGAGCATCCCGTTCCTCCCCCTGATGACTTCGCCCCGGCCCCCCGCACGGCTGCCCGGCCACCCCGAACAGGAGCCGACCAGGGATGAACGCCCGTCACGGGCCGAGGCGGTGATCACCGGCACTTGATCACCGGATAGCGGACGATGCTGTCAGATCCGTACCCAGAACGGAAGGGACTTGCGCGAATCATGTAACTGGTGATCACTGAAAGGCCAATTACAAACGCCTAGCTCGTCCAGACACTCCAGCAAACGCCCAGGCCAGGAGGTCGCATCCAGCCAGCCCGAGAGGGGGCCGCGACTAATGCATGGCACAGGCAGCTGCCCGAGGCCACCTCAAAGGGCACCAGGAGCCCGTAGAGCACAGCCATTTCTTGATGAGTCCATGACCATTAATGCGAAGCGCCCGCCTCGGAGAGGTGCGTCGCCCCACAGGGGTCGCCACACGCGAGAGTCAGGCAAGGGGTCGAGTCTTGGGCAGTGCCCACACTCTGAGCTTCCGCGCAGTCGTGACGGGGTGTTTCCATCCAGGCGCTTTGACTACAGAACGCCACAATCGCCCCTCGCAGCGTTGCCGCGGAGAGTTTCCAGTGAGACGGTAGAAGGTGCTGGAGGTGCACTATGGCCAGCATGGTTCGCATACGTGTGGTTGCCGGTTGCATGGGCGCGGTGATAGCAGCTGGCCTTGTGCTGGCGGGGTGCGGATCAAGCGGGAACGTCGTCGGCCCGGCCAATACGGGCCAGTCAACGCCAGCGTCGACGCCGCCCCCGCAACCAACGCCTTCACTCCCGCTAGCCCCAGCGACGCCCCAGACCCCCACCCAGGCACACCCGCCGGCCGAGGATGTGCAGCTGTTGGGCTGCACCGTTACGGACGATCCGTACCATCTCAGCTACCACAGCGGTCATTTCGTTGGGGTAGCGGATCTAAAAGTAATGAACCACACTACCAAGGTCTCGGATTACTTCATCTCGGTTGAATTCGTCGATAGCCAGGGCAACCGGCTGGATATGGCCGGCAGCATTGTATCCAAGCTCGCTCCCGGCCAGAGTCAGAACAATGGCGATGAAGACACAAAGGGATTGAAGCCCATCGGAGAGGGGGCGCATATTACATGCAGGATCTTGTCAGTGGAGCGGAATGTAAGCACTGAATGATCTGAAAAATCAACCTTTTCTCCAGCCGCATGGGGGCCAATCTCCTTCCATTCCTTCATATGTGTTATGTGCAAGGTTGCGCCCCGCGCCAATAGATCAATCGCAAGAAATCTTTACCTACCCCAAAGATTGAGCTCGGATTTTCCAATGTCAATACCGAGGGAAGGGTGAAGCAGTTGGCATTTCGAATGCCGACAGCTCTGCACTCCGGCGCGAGCACGCAGTCGAGCAGATTGAAATAACAAGCACCCTGTAGCCCGATCGGGATCACATTGACATTAAATTACTTAGGCAATACGAAGGGCCCACAGTCACGCAGGCCACGGCTCACGGGGGGCAAGAATAGATCCAACCTCCCCATACCAGCTTAAAACCTTCGGACGCTCCGCTCATGTCGCCGCCCGCCTAAGAAAAAAATCCAACCTGCGCCAAAATGTATTAGAGGCCGTCAGATGCCTTACTGGCAGCAACTAGTGCTTGTGATCGCCGGTCCAGCCGTATCCGTAGTGATTGGCGGGGTGCTTGCCGCATGGATCACGAGGCGGGCTCAGGATCGCCGCCAAGGGCACAATCTTCGTCTTGAATTAATCGTCCAGATGACAGATGCAGCAAGCACACTTTATCGTCAAACACGCCAGTACGAGCTAGTCAAGGAGCAGCACGAGGGCAGGTCCAGGTCAGCTCGCAAGGAGCAGAGGGATGCACGGAGCGAGCTTGAAGAAAGCTACAAAGATGTTCGCGTAAGAGCAAAGACCATTGAGGCTCAGCTGGAGGCCTACTTTCAGTCGGATACCCCACAGCTCCTCTGGCATAGCACAATCGATCTTCTGACTGTAAGGTATTTGCAGCTATCAGATCGAGCAACAGAATCGAAGTACTGGCACTATGTGGGACCGCAGCATAGCGGACTATCCTATGACGAGCTCCATGACGCGAAAGTCATCCGCCATGCCTATCGTAAGAAGCTAGCCGAGGCTAATGATGCAGTGTTGCGCCGGCCTATGGTGTGGTGCCCTTGGGAAGGAGCCCTCCGCAAGTAACCCTGGTGCCCAAGGCCGGCGTGCGCAAGGTTCGCCTCTACGACGCCCGCCACGCCACCCACTCCTGGGTGGCCAACAACGGGGTGCCCGACACCGTGGTCTCCGCCTACGCCGACCACGCCGATCTCTCCTTCACCAAGCGGGCCTACGTCCACTCCGATCCCCAGAGCCTCAAGGCCGGCTCGGACAAGCTGGCCAGCTGCTGGGCTGGGCAAGACTGTTAGCGAGTGTGACACACTGTGACACCCTGCTCGCTTCGGGGCCGATCGATTGACCAACTCGCCTGTGACTGCTGGGATGTGAGGGGCTCAGAGGGCAGCTTTGCCTGGTGAGCAAAATTCTCCGCATTGAACGTTCTCGCTCACCTGACGCACCGTCGATAAGGCATGGACACATCACGAAGTTGAGGTCCGTGACCGCAGAGTCAGAGAACCGCCCAGCCGCATCACTGCGGAACCGACAGACATTCAGGGGGACGCCGCATGACGCAGCAACCGGTCGGCACCGTGACCACGTCCACGACCGCGCCCATGGTCGACGTCGCCGACCTCCGGCACACCTTCGGCACCGGCGAGCGGGCCGTGCACGCGCTGCGCGGCGTCTCCTTCAGCATCGGCCGCGGCGAACTGACCGCCCTCAAGGGCCGCTCGGGTTCGGGCAAGACAACCCTGCTCAACCTGGTCGGAGGCCTCGACTCCCCGACCGGCGGGACCGTCGCCCTGGACGGCATCGACCTGGCGGGCCTGGACGAGGAGGGCCGGCTGGCCATGCGCCGGGACCGGATCGGCTTCGTGTTCCAGTCCTTCGGACTGATCCCCGTCCTCACCGCCGCCGAGAACGTCGGGGTGCCGATGCGACTGCGCAAGGTACCCGCGGCCCGGCGCGAGGAGCGGGCCCGGACCCTGCTGGCCCTGGTCGGCCTCGCCGACCACGCCGACCAGCGCCCCGGCGAGCTCTCCGGCGGGCAGCAGCAGCGGGTCGCCATCGCCCGCGCCCTGGCCAACGAGCCCGACCTGATCATCGCCGACGAGCCCACCGGCCAGTTGGACTCCGAGACCGGGCGTTCGATCATGCAGTTGTTGCGCGCGGTGGTCCGCAGCGAGGGCGTCACCGCACTGGTCGCCACCCACGACCCGACCCTCATGGAGCTCGCCGACCGGGTGATCGAACTCAAGGACGGCCGGATCGTCGAAGCGACCGCCTGAATCACCGGACGGGCCGGCGGAGGGCAGCCGAAAGGGCGGCCCGACCCGGCCGGAGCGCGGCAGTCAGGCGGGGCCGGGAGTGCGCGCCCGGCTGGCGGGGGCAGGTCCGGGTCCGGGACCACGCTCCGAGCCCCGCGTCAGAGCGCCTTGAGCGCGGCCTCGCACGCGCGGCAGCGACGCGTGCGCTGCGAGGGCGGGTACCACGGCTCCCCCGGCCCGGCCGGCCGGTAGGGCTCCCGTTCGAGGTCACGGGTGTCGATCCCGCAGAACGTGACCGGGCCCGGGTCCTCCGGCACGTCCGGGTCGGGCGGCGCCGCGTGCACCCACCGGATCCGGGCACCCACGTCGACCTCGCCCGCGTCCAGCACCTCCGTGGACGACTCCAGCTCGACCAGCACGATCACTCCGCTCATACCTCGACCCTGCGCCCCACCCGCACCCGCCGCATCCCGGCCCGGCCCGGCCCGGGCCCACCCCACACCGACCGCCCGCCGCCCGCCGCCCGCCGCCCGCACCGAGAAGACCCGCCGAGCCGCGGAGGCGATCTCCGAGAAGTGCAGGTGCCGGACTCCGCCGGCCGCCCCGTCCCCCAGCCGCCGAAAATCGGGTGGCCGGCCGCCAGCGGCCCTGGCCATCCTGTCCCCATGGGAGACAGAGCCAACGTCATCGTGGTCCGGGAGGACGGCACGCACGAGCTGTACCGGAGCGGCCGGGCGGTCGGGATCGACCTCGACCTGCTGAACGGACCGGACGCCGTACTCGCCATGCTCCCCGACCTCCGCCAGGACGGATGGTGGCTGGACGACATCATGGCCCAGGGCGGGGTACTGCTCGACCTCGGCCAGAAGGTTCTGCTGTTCTTCGCATGGGAGGGGCCGAGCGCCGAACTCCGGCACCGCGCGGCCGCCTTCGAGCTGATCCGGGCGACGTGGCAGGGCTGGCAGGTCCGCTGGCTGTACGACGGCGCGGCCGAACTGCGCGCGTACGTCGGGCTGGATCCGGAGTTCGTCCGCTGCCGCGAATCCGCCCTCTGGCCGGCCCCGTTCCTCGCCCCCGGGGACGAGGACCTGGCCTGGCCGGACCCGGACGGCGTGGTGGTGACGGTCGGCACCGACCACTGCCACGTCGCCTCGGGCGCCTTCGACAATCCCGTCCGCGAGGGCGCCTCCCTGTTCGACCGCCTGGCGGACGCCCCCGAGCACGGGGTGTGCCGCCTGCACGTGAACTCCGGCGTCCACCTGGACCTGGCACGCCGCCGCCTGGGCTGGTGGTCCCTCCCCTCCTCGCCGCAGGCGTACGAGGTGCCGAGGCTGTGGCCGGGCTGGACGGTGGAGTTCTGGCAGGACGACTGGCAACGGCACGTCCGCGCCTCCGGCGGCCGCTTCTCCCCGCGACCGTTCGACGCCGGGGAGGAGGCCAGGGCCGCGGTGCTCGCCCAGGCCGAGGAACGCCACCCCCTGTGGGCCCGGCACCGCGCCCAGGTCGCCCACCTCCGGACCGCACCGGCCACTCCCCCGAGCTGACCCGCCGTCCGCGCGCGCCGCAACCGAGGGGGCTGGTGAAGCGCGTCCGGGGTGGCGGGTCTCCCGGCCGGAGCCGGGCAGCGGGGGAACGCGCCGGTCAGGGCGTTGCAGGACTGTTGCACGGGGAGTGGCGTCCCTCACAGCCGTTCGACGCGGGGCGTGATCGCATCGGACGATGCGTCACATCGAGGATCTCCGCAAGCTGCTCTCGGCACGTCGGCCCGTCGCGGCCGCCGTGGTGGTCACGGTCGCCGCCGGTCTGGTCGCGGGCTGCGGCTCCGGGGCGGCGACCGTGGGTACGGCGACGTCCGGGACCGCCGGGGCATGCGGGGCGCCGCTGCCGTCGACGGCGCCCGGGGCCGCGAAGGGCGGGGTGCGGATCACCGCCGCCGGCCCGGCCTGCGCGGAGTACGAGGTGACCAACGCGGGCAGTGTGCCTTCCGATGTGACGGCGGTGTTCACCGTGCTCTCGGCGGCCGGGGGCGCGCTGGACACCGTGACGCAGACCGTCCCCGCGGTCGCCCCGGGGGCCACCGTGAAGGGCCGGATCGACCTGGGACGGATCGGGTCGGCGTGGCCGGCGGGGGCCGACCCGGCCGCCAGGCCGGGCTCCGGGTCGGGCTCCGGGCCGGGCGTGAAGGTCACCAAGGTCCGCAGCGTGCCCAGCGCCGAGGCCCCGCAGCCCGCCGGCCCGTGCCCGGCCTCGGGTCTCCGGCTGTACGCGGACGACGGCGACGCCGCGATGGGGCTGCGCGTGATGGGCCTCCACCTGCGCAACTGCGGAACCTCCACGGTGACCGTCAACGGCTACCCGAAGCTGCAACTGCTCGACCCGGAGCACCGGCCGATCGAGGGGGTGCGCTTCTTGTCGGGCGGCGCCGAGATCGCCGCCGGCACCGGCGCGGACAACCCGCCGCAGGAGATCGCGCTGAAGCCGGGCGAGGGCGCCCGCTCCGCCCTGGTGTGGCGCAACACCGCACAGGACGGTGAGCCGATCAACGCCACCTACGCGCGGGTTCGGGCCTTCCCGGACGCGGCGCCCGTCATGATCATCCCGGAACTCGACCTGGGCACCACCGGCCGCCTCGGCATCGGCGCCTGGACCAGGGAGGACGGCCGACCGTGACCGGCCCTCCGGCGCTTCTCCCCTGCTCCGGGGCCGCGCCCCGCCCGGTCAGCGGAGCGCGGGATAGTCCTTCAGCGTGATGGCGTTGGCGGCCCGGTGCAGGGGCGCCAGTGCCTTCGCCATCATGCGGTCCTTGCCCGGAAGCCGGCCGACGAGTGCCAGCAGGCCGAGCGTGAAGCGGATCTGCGCCCGGCTGCCCAGCACCATCCGCCGGATGTTGGCCGGGCCGAGCTCCTGGTTCTCCTCGACGAACGGCCGCATCTCGCGTTCGTACGCGTCGAAGGCCCGGCTGTGGTCGCCGTTCGCGGCCGCCAGCTCGCCGGCCAGGACGTGGGCGCCGACCAGGGCGAGGCTGGTGCCCTGGCCGGAGGCGGGCGAGGCGCAGTAGGCGGCGTCGCCGAGCAGCGCGACGCGGCCGTGGGACCAGCGCGGCAGGTGGACCTGGCTGAGCTGGTCGAAGTAGAAGTCGGGGGCGGCGGACATCCCGGCGATCAGGCGCGGCACCTCCCAGCCCTCGCCGGCGTAGGCGTCGGCGAGCAGCCGCTCCTGCCGGGCGCGGTCCCGGTGGTCGTGCTCGGTGCCGGGGCTCGCGAACAGGAACATGGCCTTGGCGCCGCTGTCCTTCGCGGTGCTGTACGTCAGCGCGGTGCGGCCGGGGGACACGTAGGTGAGCTCCCAGCGGTCGAGCCCCAGGTGGTTCGGAACGCTGTAGATCGCCACGTGGTACCCGAGGCTCCTGACGAACCGCTCCTCCGGGCCGAAGGTGAGCGCCCGGGTGGTGGAGTGCAGGCCGTCGGCGCCGATCACCAGGCCGAAGGTGCGGTGCAGGCCGCTCTCGAACCGGACCTCGACGCCGTCGGCGGTCTCGGCGAGCGAGGCCACCGAGTCCCCGAAGAGGTACTCCGTGTGCTGCTCGGTGTGCTGGTACAGGATCCGGTTGAGGTCGCCGCGGAGGATCTCCGCGTCGTCGCCGGCCCTCCCGCCGAAGCTGTCGCCGTCCAGGGCGGCGACCGGGCGGCCTCGGGAGTCCAGGACGGATCCGCCGCGGATGCCGGTGCGCTCGCTGCGGATCTCCTCCAGGAGGCCCATCCGCCGGACCACGTCGACCGCGGCGCCCCTGATGTCGATCTTGTAGCCGCCCTGGCGCAGCGCCGGCGCGCGCTCCACCACGGTCGGCCGGAAGCCGTACCGGTGCAGCCAGTACGCCAGCGCGGTGCCGGCGATTCCGGCGCCGCAGACCAGGACGGTGTCTCTTGCCAAGGGATGTTCCCCCGTTGTGATGTGGTGTCTTGTGTGATGGCTCTGCCCGGCCCGGGGTCGTCCGGATCGGGGTCGTGCGAACCGGGGTCATGCGGCCCGGGGTCGAACGGACCGACGGCTGACCGGTCCGGTGGGCGGTCGCGTCGTGGCCACCTTGTGGAGGAACCGCTAGCGGATCGCTAGCGGCGTCTCACGTAGGCTGGTGATCATGAGTCGGGGACGGGGAAGCAGCTTCGAGTACCGGGTCCTGGGGCCGGTCGAGGTCCTGTACGCGGGGGAACCGATCGCGGTCACCGCGCCGAAGGAACGCGATCTCCTCGCACTGCTGCTGCTGGCCGCGAACCGGCCCGTCCCGGCCGAGGAGTTGATCGACGGACTGTGGGGGAGCTCCCCGCCGGCCACCGCCCGCACCACCCTGCAGAACTACGTCAAGCGGCTGCGGCGCGCCCTGGCCGCCGCGGGCGACCGCGAGGTGCTGGCGACCACACCCGGCGGGTACCTGCTGCGGTCGGATCAGGCCTTCCTGGACCTGCGGGAGTTCGGGCAGCTGACGGGAGCGGCGGCCGAAGCCGCCGAGCGCGGCGACCACGCGGCGGCCTCCGCCCGGCTGAGGGCGGCGCTGGCCCTGTGGCGCGGGGACGCACTGGCCGGCTGCCGGGCGGAGCGCCTGAGCCTGACCGAGGCTCCGCGGCTGGACGAGAGCCGGGCCGTCGCCTTCGAGAACCGCATCGAGTCGGACCTGCGGCTCGGCCGGCACGCCGACGTCCTCGGCGAGATCCGGGCCGAGACCGCCCGCCACCCGTTGCGCGAACGGCTGCACGGGCACCTGATGACCGCGCTGTACCGGTCGGGCCACCGGAGCGAGGCGCTCGCCGCCTACCAGCACGCGCGGGAACTGCTGGTCCGTGAGCTCGGACTGGAACCAGGGCCTGAGCTGATCTCCCTGCACGCGCGGATCCTCGCCGACGACCCCGGTCTGCTGGCCGCCGCAGCCTCCCCGCTCGCTCCCGCGGCCCGCACCGAGCCGCGGGAGCGAGCGGCCCCCGCAGCCGCCCTTCCCGCCCAACTACCGCCGTCCGTCCCCGTGTTGGTCGGCCGCCAGGAGAGCAGACGGGCCCTCGACGGCATGCTGGCCCGCCCCGGCTCGACCTCGCCGGGTGCGGTCGGGATCGTGTTGCTCACCGGGGAGGGCGGGGTGGGCAAGACGGCTCTCGCCGTCCACTGGGGGCACCACCGACGGGACCGCTTCCCCGACGGGCAGCTGTTCGTCGACCTCCGCGGCCACCACGAGGGCCGCCCGCTGCGCCCGATCGACGCGCTCGGACGGTTCCTCCACGCCCTCGCCGTGGCCACCGACCGGATCCCCACGCAGGAGGCCGAGGCGGCCGCCCTCTTCCGCTCCCTGTGCGCGGGCCGACGGCTCCTGATCGTCCTGGACAACGCGCACTCGGCCGACCAGGTGCGGCCGCTGCTCCCCGGCAGCGCGCACTGCCTGGTGCTGGTGACCAGCCGGGACTCGTTGGCGGGCATGGTCGCCCGCGACGGGGCCGTCCCCCTCCGGGTACCCGTGCTGGAAGCGGCCGAGGCCGCAGAGCAGTTGACCGCCATCATCGGCGAATCGCGAGTCACAGCGGAGCCGGAGGCCGCTCGGGCCCTGGTCTCCGCCTGCGCGCACCTTCCGCTCGCCATCGCCATCACCGCGGCCCACCTCGCCCTCCATCCGGACCGTCCGCTGTCCGAGCAGCTCGCCCGCCTCAGCACCGAAGGGCTGACCGCACTGGAGGTCCCCGGCGACCGGCGCGCCGCGATCCGAGCGGTGTTCGACCTCTCCTACGTCGCCCTGAGCCCGGGAGCCGCCAGGCTCTTCCGGCTCCTCGGCCTCGTGCCGGGCGGCGACATCACCCTGCCGGCCGCGGCCGCCCTCGCCGCCACGACCCCGGCCTCGGCCGCCGGGCACCTGGACGAACTGACCCGCTCCCACCTCCTGGAACAGCGCTCCCACGGCCGCTACACCTTCCACGACCTGCTGCGCGCCTACGCCGCCGAACTCTCCGCCGAGCACGACCCGGAGCCGGACCGGGCGGCGGCCCTGGACCGGCTCTCCTCCTGGTACCTGGGCGGCGTGGACGCCGCGGCCCGACTGATCCACCCCAACGCGATCCGCATCCCCTTGGACGCGAGTCCGGACGGGCTCCGCTTCACGGACGCGGCCACGGCCCTCGACTGGCTGGACACCGAACGGGAGAACGCCGTGGCCGTGGTCCGGCAGTGCGCCCGGACCGGACCCCGCCGCACGGCCTGGCTGCTGTCCGACGCGCTGCGCCCCTACATGATGCGGCGCTCCTACGCCGCCGACTGGCTCGCCGTCGCCTCCGCCGGCCTCGCGGCGGCCGAGGCGGAGTCGGATCTCCCTGGCCAGGCGGCGGCGCACCGGAGCCTGTCCAGCGCGTACCTGAACCTGAGCGACTACCGCCGGAGCATGCGGCACGACCGTCTCGCGGTCGAGCTCTACCGCAGGACGGGATCCGCCGAGGGACTGTCCTCGGCCCACAACAGCCTCTGCCTCGCCTCCTGGTTCGCGGGCGACCTCGAGGAGGCGCTCCATCACGGCGAGCAGGCCGCACTCCAGTGCCGGGCGGCGGGATTCCGCGAGGGCGGGGCGATCGTCGCGGGCAACCTCGGGGCGATCCTGCACGAAATGGGCCGGCTGTCCGAGGCCGAGGCGCAACTGAAGCGCGCCCTGCGGATGTACGACGAGCCCCACGTGCGGTCCGACTCGCCCATCACGGAGCGGAACCTGGGAGCGGTGCTCCACGACCAGGGGCGCCGCGAAGCCGCGACCCACCTGCACCGGGCCGCCGACCTCCAACGCGGCTCGGGCCACCAGCCGGACCTCGCGTACACCCTGTTCTGGCTGGCCCTGCACGCGATGCGCTCCGGCGACCGGACGACGGCCCTGGCGCACCTCGACGAGGGCTTCGAACTGGCCACCGGCGAGGCACGAGCGGAGTCGTACCTGTACGTCGGCCGGGCGACCCTCGCGCAGAACGTCGGCAATCACGGCAGCGCGCTGCGCCACTTCGACACCGCGATCGAGCTGGCCAAACGGTGCGACGCGCGCGCCCCGGAGCTCAGAGCGCACGTCGGAGCGGCGGAGAGCCACCTGCGGGACGGCCGCCTCCCGGAAGCGGCCGAGTTCGCGGAGTACGCGCGGACACTGGCGGCCACGAGCGGGTACCGGCTCATCCACGGACAAGCGCTCCGGATCCAGGCGGAACTCGACCTGGCGGCCGGTGCCCACCGCAGCGCGGCCGACCGGGCGGAGCACGCACTGACCATCCAGGCCCGGGCCGGGCACCTGACGGCTCAGGCCGACACCCTGGTCGTCCTCGGACACGTCCGCCACCGCACCGGTGACACCGCCGGGGCACGCCTGCACTGGCACGCGGCCCTGAGCATCCTGGAATCCGTGGGCACCTCCAGGACGGGTCACGTCCGGGACCTCCTCGCCCCCTGACCCGCGGCCCCCGGCCCTGCGGGCGGCGTGCTCAGGCGCGCACAGGCACGCACAGGCGCGCACAGGCGTGCTCAGGCGTCGGCGATCTGCAGGGCCAGGGCGAAGTGCTCACCGTCCGTCCCCGCGAGCAGGCTGTCGGACAGGAGGGGGACGAGCCCGTTCACCGCGCCGCATCCGGCGTCATGGTTGGTCCACCAGCTGGCCTCCGGTCCGAGCAGGGACACCACCCGGTCCGCGGCGCGCTCGGCGGTCTCGGCGGGGAGGTGCCGGTGACTCGGCCAGACCAGGTCGACGGCCGCGACCTGGGCCAGGAACGGGGCGGCCCCGTGCGTCTCCACCGGTTCCAGCGCGGCGCAGACCTCAGGGACGGACGGCGGGACGTACCCGGGCAGGTAGCGCCGCCAGGCCTCGTCCGCCGCGATCGCGGCCAGCAGCGCGCGAATCCGGGCCGCCAGCTCGGGCAGATCGGGTTCCGGCTCGCTGAACCGCCCGGCGGCCACGTACACCCGCATCGGCGTGGCCAGCTCCGCCATGCCGGCTTCCAGCTCGGCCAGGATCCCCGTGGACGTCACAGCCGGATTCTGCCGCACTCCCCCGCCCGGGGGGCAGGCCGCACTCCCCCCGCCCGGGGCAGGCCGGACTCCCCCGCCCCGGGCAGGCCGCGGACCCCTGCCGCGTCATCCGTCCGCGGCGTCCTCCGTCTCCCAGCGCAGCAGGTCACCCGGCTGGCACTCGAGCACCTCGCAGAGCGCGGCGAGCGTCGCGAAGCGCACCGCCTTGGCGCGGCCGTTCTTGAGCACCGCCAGGTTGGCGGGAGTGATCCCCACGCGGTCCGCGAGCTCGCCCACCGACATCTTCCGCCTCGCCAGCATCACGTCGATGTCGACGGCGATCGGCATCAGATCACCCCGTCCAACTCCGCCTGCATCTTCGTCGCCTCGACGTCGCGCGCGACGGCCTGGGCGAGCAGCATCCGCAGCACGAACACGATGAGCGCGACCCCCAGGATGGCCACGCCGATCCCGCCCATGATCACGGTGACGCCCGGGTCCTCCCGCTGGCCCGGCGCGTTGACGGCCGTGACCGAGAACCACACGAGGGCAGCCGCCACGATCGCGCCGATCACGCCGTCCACGTACCGGAAGGCGGCATGGGAGAACACGGTTCCCCGCCGCACCATCGCCACCAGCCGCCACACGCAGACCAGGGCGACCTGGGCCGACACCATGCCCAGGATCGTGATCAGGCGCAGCGGCGTCAGCGGCAGCGACCCGTCCTCCGGGTCGGTGGCCAACGCCCACACCATCAATGCCTGGACGCCCACGGTGCCGGCGAGCACCACCACGAGCACGGCGCGCAGCGCACCCACTGCCAGATTTCCCACGACCCATCCTCCCATCGAATTGCGATGGGAATCTATCGAATCTCGATAGGTGCGGGCAAGGGCTCGAACGGGCGAGGACCGGAACGGGCGAGGTCGCGGGCAAGGTCGGAAGGGGCAAGCGTCGGAATGTCCGGCCCACGCGCCGCCGAGGGAGGTGCGGCCGGCCCGCCGCCCCCGCGGCGGTCAGGACGCGCAGTCGAGGCAGATCGGCTGGCCGTGTTCGTCCTCGCCGGCGAGTTGGGCGCGGTGGTGGACCAGGAAGCAGGTCATGCAGGTGAACTCGTCCTGCTGAAGGGGCACCACCCGGACGGTGAGTTCCTCACCGGAGAGGTCGGCGCCCGGCAGCTCGATGCCCTCGACAGCCTCGGCGTCGATGTCCACCGCGGAAACCTGCCGGTCGTCGCGCTTGCTCTTCAGTGCCTCGATGCTGTCGTCACCGCTCTCCTCGCCGGTGTCGCGCGGGGCGTCGTAGTCGGTTGCCACGGCGGTACCTCCTCCTCAGAGGTCGGTGGGCGGGTCGTGCTGCGCGTCCGCCCACGGGGGCGCGGGATCCTGCGGCAGAGTGCCCGGACCACCGGCGGCCGCCGGGGCCGCCCTCCCGGGTGCCTCGCAACGTGCCGCCCCAGGCACCTCCGGCGGTGGCTTCGCCCGCGGTGGTCGGGCACACGGCGAGCAGCCGCTCGCCGTCTCCGCGCCCTTGCGGCTGCCAGCCTGCGCCTTGCGGAACCGCTCCGCAACCTCGGCGTCCCCGCGCCCGCCCGACGGCCCCCGTCCAGGCCCCGTCCAGGCCCCCGGGCGCAGCGCGTCGCGCAGACTATCCGGCCGCCACGACCCGGCCGGCCGTGACCTGGGGAGGGTTCGGCAGCAGATCCGCGAGGTTGTCCCGCACGAAGCCCGCTGCCCTTCGGATCGATTCTTCGCCCCCGGCTTCGTCTTCGAAGACGCTGGTGGAAACCATCACCCCGTCCCCGGCGTCCACCCAGTAATAGGCCACGAACCCGGGAACCTGGCGCAGGAGCGGCACGAACCCCTCGGCCACTCGACGTCCCGCCTCCGCTGGATCGGTCACTCCTTCGTACCGCCGCACTGCTGCGTACACGCTGGTCTCCTCACGGGTCCGAGGTCATCTCGTGCGAGACGACATACCCCTCGGCGCGCGCCTCCCGGTCGCGATCTTGCCGGATGGCACTCGGACAGCCGCATCGGCGGGCCCGCGGCCGGGCTGCTCCCACGGACGAGCTGCCGCCCCCGGAGGAATCTGAGTACGGGTACTCATTGCGCCCGGCCCTGGCCCCACCGGAGGGTGGGGGTCGGAGGTGGGGGATGAAGCAGATCGCACTCGACCCGTTGCGTCGGCTCGGCACGTGGTGCGCCCGGGCGGGCGGACTGCTGACGGTTCTCGTCCTGGTGAAGCTGACCACGGCGTTCTCCCGACAGCCGTCGGAGAAGAAGCTGCGGACAGCGGCCACGTCGCCCGAGGCGGAATCCCGCAGGGCGACGGAGGAGCGGACGATGCGCGCCCTGATCGGGCGCCTGTCCGAGGTCGAGGGCGTGGAGCACGTTCTCACGCGCTTCTCCGACCGCTGCGTCAGGCCCTACAACGGCTCGGTCCTCGAGAACTCCCGGTCGCCGTACGTCCTCAGGTGCGGCATGAACGCCGTCGCCTACTTCGGCGTCCGAGGAGACATCACCGACGTGCTGCCGCGGATCCACGCGGCCCGGATCGCGGCCTGGGGACCGCGGGGCGGCGACGGGCCCGGCGCGTCGACCACGGCCGGCACCGTGGCCTACGCACTCGAGTACCACCGTGCTCGCGGCCGGTACCCGGACGACCGTCTGATGCCCGCGCCGCCGCTCAGGGGCCCAGGGCTCCGGATCGACTGGGACCGGCCGGATCTGCCGATCCCGAACCTGATCGAGGAGCCCTCCCCCGAACCCGGGACAGGGCCGGCCGAGATCTACCGGCGCACTTCGAGCGTCCCGCGGGCCCCGCTGACCGTGGCGGCCGCGCGGGCCAGGTACGGCACCGTCCTGGCCTTCACCCTCGGCGGCTCGTGGAACTCCACGGCGGAGGACTACTTCACGGTCCCCCGCGGGTTCAAAGCCCCCCGCCGGGGCCGGCCCAAAGGCCGTTGAACGTGCGGATAGCCTCCTGTCCATGGCTACGCTGCTCGGGTTGATCATCTCTTTCGCGGCCACCGGCGAGATCGGCGCGTTCAGGCTCGGCATGTCCGGCGAGGAGGCGGATCGCCTGCTGGGCGGTGGTACCGGCTTGGCCGGGCCCGCACGGTCGGGCTCCGGCGGAGAAGTCGGCTTCAAGGACGGCAGCCTGGAGTTGTGGGTCGGCCCCGACGCGACGGTGTCGCTGCTCGGACTCGACACGTCGGGCGCCGACGGCCGTTTTCAATCCCCCTCCCGCATCAACGCCGCCACCCGGGAGGACATCGAAGCACCGAGTCGTGAGGCGCTGATCAGCGGACTCGGGCGGCTCGGCTGCGCATGGCACCCCGACGACGCCCTGACGTTCGACGGCCAGCTCGCCGTTCGGACGGAAGCCGGCGTCTCGGTGGTCTTCACGCGTCCCGCACCCCCGGCGGACGAGTGGGTGCTCGCGAGCCTCTACAGGTCGGCAGCCGTTCACTGAGGCGGTGGCGGGCCCATCGCCCCGCGGGCGAAGCACCCGGGCCTCCGGGTTCGGGCCGCGCGACACGGCCGCGCATGCCATTCTGGTCCGGCGGTTCGAATGCCCGATATGTCCGAATTGACGGCCATGTGTGACCGCCCGGAATGATCACCACCGATCGGAAAGCGGGACAGAGTGAGCGTCAAGCCCATTCCCGAGGGGTATCCGCGGGTCACACCGTACCTCTGCGTCGACGGAGCAGCGGCTGCGATCGACTTCTACGTCTCCGTCCTCGGCGCGACGGAGCGCATGAGGGCGCCGGCGCCCGGCGGCAAGCTCGGTCACGCCGAGCTCCAGATCGGCGACTCGGTGGTCATGCTCGCGGACGAGTTCCCCGACATGGGATTCCTCGGGCCGAAGACGGTGGGCGGCACTCCGGTGAACCTGTACGTGTTCGTGGAGGACGTCGACGCGGTCTTCGCCAAGGCCCTCGCCCAGGGCGCCAGGGAGCTGGATCCGGTGAAGGACCAGTTCTACGGCGACCGGTCCGGGCAGTTCGAGGACCCGTTCGGCCATCGGTGGCACGTCGCCACCCACGTGGAGGACGTACCGCCGGACGAGTTGGAGAAGCGGGCCAGGGAGGCCATGGAGTCCCTGCAGGGCGGCGACTGACCGGGCGGCACCCGCCGTTCCTCACGCCCTGCCGGCGAGTCTCGGCTCAGCTCCCGAAGCGGTTCCGGAATCGAGAAGGTGATGGCCATGCGGGTGTTCGTGGCAGGCGGGACCGGGGTCCTGGGACGGCGGCTGGTGCCGCAACTCGTGGCCCGCGGCCACCAGGTGACCGCCACGACGACGAGCGCGGCCAAGCTGGCCCTGCTGGAGCAGCTGGGCGCGGACGGGGTCGTGATGGACGGGCTCGACGCGGTGTCGGTCGGCGGCGCGGTGGCCGCCGCCCGGCCGGACGCGATCGTGCACCAGATGACCGCCATCTCCATGACGCACGCCGGCAAGCCCGACATGAAGCACATGGACCGCTGGTTCGCCCTCACCAACCGGCTGCGCACCGAGGGGACGGACCACCTGCTGGCCGCCGCCGAGGCGACCGGCGTGCCCCACGTCGTCGCGCAGAGCTACGCCGGTTGGAACGGCATCCGCGAGGGCGGATGGGTGAAGACCGAGGAGGACCCGCTCGACCCGACCCCGGTTGCGGCGGCGCGTCCGACGATGGAGGCGATCCGCCACGTCGAGGGCGCGGTCGTCCGGGCCGGTGGCGCGGCCCTGCGGTACGGCGCGCTCTACGGGCCCGGCGCCAGCGACGACCTGGTCCGGCTCGTCCGCAAGCGGCAGCTCCCGCTCGTCGGCGCCGGCACCGGCCACAGCTCCTGGGTCCATCTCGACGACGCGGCGAGCGCCACCGTCCTGGCCGTCGAGCAGCGGGCGCGGGGCGTCTTCAACATCGTCGACGACGAACCGGCCCCCGCCCGCGAGTGGCTGCCCGTCCTGGCCGCACACGCGGGGGCGAAGCCGCCGATGCGCGTCCCCAAGGGGCTGGCCCGACTGCTCGCCGGTGACGTGGCGGTGACGATGATGACCGAGGGCCGCGGCTTCTCCAACGCCAAGGCCAAGCGGGAACTCGGTTGGCAGCTGCGCTACCCCTCGTGGCGCCAGGGCTTCGCGCAAGGGCTGGCGTAAGCCCGGAGCCGAAGCCCCGGGCCCAGGTTTTCGCCGGTGAAGCCCAGCCCTCCGGCGTGGGCCGGGTCTCGTCGCTGTCGCCGTTGTCCCGGTCCGGCGGCCGCCTTCTGACCGGCGGTCCGCTGACGGAGCGTCGCTCCGTCATCTCCGGCCCGGGCTCTGGCATCCTCACCGGATGGCGACGGATCGGGCGACGGGCGGGACGACCGACTCGGGGCGGGTCGAGGCCTTCAGCGACGGCGTGTTCGCCATCGCGATCACCCTGCTGATCCTTGAGGTCAACGTGCCCGAGGCCCACAGCGGCAGCGAACTGTGGCACGCCCTCGGGGAACAGTGGCCCTCGTACTGCGCCTACGTGGTCAGCTTCCTGGTGATCGGCGTGATGTGGGTCAACCACCACACCGTGTTCACCTACATCGCCCGCGTCGACCGCACCCTGGTCTTCCTCAACCTGCTGCTCCTCCTGGTGGTCGCCGCGCTTCCGTTCCCCACCGCGCTGATCGCCGAGAACCTCCGCCAACCCGACGCCTCGAACGTCGCCGCCGCCGTGTACGGGTCGGTGATGGTCGCCCATGCCGTCACCTTCGTCCTGTTCTGGTACTACGTCACCCGTACCGGCCACTGCTTCGACGAGCGCGTCGACGTCCGTGCCGCCCGCGCCACCCGCGCCCGCTTCAGCCTCGGCCTGGTCGTCTACCCCGTCACCGTCGGCCTGGCCTTCGTGTCCGCGGCGCTGGCCCTCGCCGTCCACGGCGCCCTGGCCGTCTACTACGCCTTCAACCAGACGCCCGTTCCCACCCGGGACCCCGGTAGCCGGGCATGACCGAACCTGGCCTCGCGCCAGGGCCCTGCCCGCCATGTCACCACCGCGCACCCGGCCCGCCCCGGAGAGCCGGCCCCGGCACCACCGGGGCCGCCCTTCGCCGGTCGGGGAGCCACCCACGGGAGCTACCCACCCTGCGCGGGGCAGCGGATCAGCTCCGGGCCGCGGCGAGGTCGGCCGCACCGAAGGTGACCGAGAACCGCTTGCACCAGATGACGACACTGCGGATCCGGGACAGGTCGGTGCCAGCCGGGACCGTGTAGTTCTGATTGCCGAGGTTCCCCTTCAGGCGGTCGAGTTCCACCGCGCCGTCGCCGAGCACGTCCGCGCGGGATTCGGCCGCGGAGCCGGTGGAGAGGTAGACGCGCACGTCGGGCCCCTCCGAGGTGCGCAGGTTCTCCAGGCGCAGCACCGTCGCCCCGTCCGGGAGGCGGACCAGCCGAGCGGTGCCACTGGTGTCGTGTTCCCCGGAGACGAAGCTGCCGCGCGCCAGGTCGACGGGAACGGCCGCAGCCGCGGACGGTGACGACGCCGCCGACGACTGCGACTGCGACTGCTGCTGCTGCTGCTGCGGAACGGCGCTCGCGCCGGCGGTGGCCGGCAGGCCGGTCGGCAGCGCCTCGTCGACGGTGGTGCTGGTGAACGCCTTCCAGGGTTGGAACAGGTAGAGGGCGAAGGCGGCGACGGCCAGCACAAGTGCCAGTGCTGTCAGCAGCACCGGGCGGCGGCGCGACTTCCTGCCGCTCTCCGAAGGACGGTCGGGCATCGGATCTCCTGAACGGGCCTGGGCACGATGTCATGCCCTGCTGTGGACGGGTGCCGGGTGAGGGGTACCGGGTGGCGGGTGACGGGTGACGGGTGACGGGTGACGGGTGACGGGTGACGGGTGACGGGTGACGGGTGACGGGTGACGGAACATGACTACACGAGACCGGAGCACCGGCGGGAGGGGCTCAGCCGCGCCGTAATGGCTCGGTAAGACGAGCGCCGGCCGGCCGAGCCCCGACCACTCAGCGGACCACCTGCCCATCGCCCCCGGTCGGCCGGGTCGCCGTCGGCCGCGCGGGGAGGCGGCTCACACGCGCACCCAGCGGTCCGCGTGCTCCCTGCTGAGCCGGAGGACGGCGGCGACCGTCCGGGGGTCGGTGCTCGCCGGGAGGGCCGGGACGGCACGGGACTCCGGGCCGATGAGCAGGCCGGTCCTTCCGTCCAGCGACGGGTCGGTGGCGGCGAAGACCGAGGAGCGGGCGGCCTCGGAGGCCGGCCCGGCGGTGGAGCGCTCGAAGCGCTTGCGGACCAGAGGCCAGAGCAGGCGCAGGCCCGGGGAGACGATGGTGGGCGAGGTCATCGTGCCGTTGGTCATGCTGGTGGCGGCGCCGCCCGGGTCGGCCGCGAAGACGCTGACGCCACTGCCGCGCACGCGCGCGGCCAGATCCAGCGTGTAGGCGAGGTTGGCGAGCTTGGCCCGGCCGTACCAGTGGAAGCCGTAGTAGCCGCCCGGCGGCTCCACGGCGTCGAAGGTGCGCTTGGCGACCTTGACCGCCCCGGAGCTCACGTTCACGATCCGGCTCGGCCCGCCGGCCCGGAGCCGGTCCAGCAGCAGCTCGGTGAGCAGGTACGGCGAGAGGTGGTTGACGGCGAAGGACGCCTCGATCCCGTCCACGGTCCGCTGCCGCTCCGCGAACATCGCACCGACGTTGTTGACCAGGACGGTCAGCGGGCCCGCGGCGGCCAAGCGATCGGCGAGGTCCCGCACTTCACCGAGTGACGACAGGTCGGCCTCGATGAACCTCGGGCGGCCCCCGGTCGCCACGGCCGCGATCCGCTCCAGCGCACGGGTGCCGCGTGCCGTGTCGCGGCCGACCACGGTGACGGTGTACCCGCGCTCCGCGAGACCCAGCGCCGTCTCCAGCCCGATACCGCCGGTCCCGGCGGTCACCACTGCCTGGCGTTCCATCACTTCGCCCCTTCTCGACTACGCGACGACAACCGGATAGCTATCCGGTTCGCGGTGAACACTAACACGACCGGATAGCTATCCGGTTAAGGTCGCGCAGTGCCCCTCAGCCGTCCCCGCCTCCACCCCGCCGCGTCCACGCGTGCGTCGACCGACGCACAGCGTCACTGCCCGGGTGGTGAGTTGAGGCCGAAGGGCGCGGGCGCGGCGGCGGAGCGAACGCCACGTCGGGCACCGCCCGGGCCACCCGTACGGCGGCCGAAAAGCCCTTCCGGGCACGGACGTTCGCGGTCCGTGAGATCCGGACACCGCGCGCGCGGCCTCCGGTCACCGAGCCGCGTCAGCGCGGAGGGCGCAGCCCCTCAAGAAGAACACCGAGGTAGACCTCGACCCGCGCGGAACCGTGGTCGCCGCTTCGCAGAGCGTGTTCGATCCCGCAGAGCAGCCGGCGCACGTCGCCGGGCCCGATGTCGCCGCGGACCGCGCCGCCCATCCGGGCCCGGTCGAGCAGGCCCGCGACGGCCTCGTCCAACTCGGCCTTCAGGGCCGAGGTCTGCGCCTCGGCGTCACTGGCGGACTCGAGCACCGAGCCCAGACCGTCGTCGTGCAACGCCATGGTGAGGGTGAACCGCAGCAGTCGGCGG
This sequence comes from Kitasatospora sp. NPDC127111, assembly GCF_042677465.1. Lineage (NCBI taxonomy): Bacteria > Bacillati > Actinomycetota > Actinomycetes > Kitasatosporales > Streptomycetaceae > Kitasatospora > Kitasatospora sp. NPDC127111. Next base: position 4,853 of record NZ_JBHXTG010000021.1, on the reverse strand, counting down.
AGGCCCTCGGCGGGGTCCTCGACGTCAGCGGCGGCGCGGGCCTCGTCGACCAGCTCGCGGAACCGTTCCACCAGCAGCGCCTCGCGCAGCGCCTGCGGAGTGGGGAAGTGCCGGTAGACGGTTCCGACGCCCACCCCGGCCAGCCGGGCGATGACGTTGAGCTGCAGCGAGTCGTCCCCCGCGGCCAGCTGTTCCCGGGCGGTGCGCAGCACCAGGGCCCGGTTCCGCGCGGCGTCCGCCCGCAGTACCGGTCCCCGTCCACTGTTCGCCGTCACGGCCCCAGCATACGCAGCCGCGTCGCGCTGCCGTTCGGCCGTTCGCCGCCCGCCGTCGGCGGCCCCTGGTCCGCGCGAACGACCCGATGAGCGCGGTGTACGGGCGGGCTCAGCCGCCGGCGGCCGGCGCGACCTCGAAGCGGCGGCCTCCGAGGACGCCGTGGACCCGCGCCCGTCCGGAGCGGATCGGATCGCATCGACCAGGATGACGTGGCCGCTGAGGAATCCCCCGGACCGGATGCCTCACAGATCGGTGGCCCGCTCGTGGCGGGGCTCGTACATGCCCACCTCGCCGCCGCCCGGCAGACGGAACCTGGTCAGCCGCCCCCAGCGCGCATCGGTGACCGGCTGGACGAACTCCACTCCCTTCGCGGCCAGGGTCCGCACCGTCGCGTCGACGTCGTCGCACATCAGATAGAGCTCCTGCGTCTCCGGACCTTCCGTGGGATGCACGGCGAGCTCGGTCGGCGGAAGCTTGAAGACCAACCAACCGGCTCCCGCATCGACGTGCGGATACTCCAGCACGTCCCTGAAGAAGGCCCGGTCCGCCTCGGCATCGCGGCTGTAGATGATGACGTGTCCGCCATTGATCATGCGGCCAGGGTAGGCCCCGGCGTGACCGACGTGGCGCTGCGACGCCGTGCCGTGGGTCCGGCCTCGCCCCACTGTTCGAGGGGCCGCCCTCGGCCCAGCTGGTCCACCGGCCCCGAGCACTCCTCCGGGCCCGGCCGGATCGAACGCGCCCTGGACCGCTTCCCGGCACTCCGGCACCTCGCACCGGTCCGGTCGGTCGGCCGGCGCCGCGCCTACGGCCGCCCCCTCGCAAGCCCGCTGCCGCCACGCCCTCCCCGTCGTCGGGCTTCTGACGGGACGTAGGCTGACCAGGTGAATTCGACTGATCCGACCTCTGCCACCACCACCGCCGACGACCCCGTGGCCGCGCTGATCGCCGATCCGTACGCCGGGTACGCCGCCCTCCGCGAGGCGGGCCCGGTGCACCGGGTCACCGGCCCGGACGGGTTGCCGGTGTGGCTGGTCACCCGCTACCGGGACGTCCGGCAGGCCATGGCCGATCCCCGGCTCGCCCTGGACAAACGGCACGCGGCGCCCGGCAACTACCGCGGGTTCGCGCTGCCGCCCGCCCTGGACGCCAACCTGCTCAACATGGACCCGCCCGACCACACCCGTATCCGCCGCCTGGTCTCCAAGGCGTTCACCCCGCGCCGCGTCGAGGAACTGCGCGGGCCGGTCGAGCGGATCGCCGACGGGCTGCTGGACGCCATGGCCCCGCTCGGCCGGGCCGACCTGATCACCGCGTACGCCGCCCCGCTGCCGATCACGGTCATCTGCGACCTGCTCGGCGTCCCGGCCTCCGACCGGCACGACTTCCGGGCCTGGACCGACACCCTGATCGCCCCGGACCCGGAACGCCCGCACGAGGCCAGGGCCGCCGTCGGCGCGATGCTGGCCTTCTTCACCGGCCTGATCGCCCGCAAGCGCGAGCACCCCGGCGACGACCTGCTCTCCGACCTGATCGCCGTCCACGACCAGGAAGACCGGCTCACCGAGGACGAGCTCACCTCGCTCGCCTTCCTCATTCTGTTCGCGGGGTACGAGAACACCGTCCACCTGATCGGCAACGCCGTCCTCGCCCTCCTCACCCACCCCGGGCAGGCGGCCGCGCTGCGCGCCGATCCGGCCCTGGCGGCCGGCGCCGTCGAGGAGTTCGCCCGCTTCGACGGCCCGGCGCCACTGGCCATCCGCCGCTTCCCGCGCGAAGACGTGACCATCGGGGGCGTCACCGTCCCGGCCGGCGAAACGGTGCTGCTCGCCCTGGCCTCCGCCAACCGGGACCCGGAGCAGTTCCCCGAGCCCGACCGCCTCGACCTGCGCCGCTCCGAGAACCAGCACCTCGCCCTCGGCCACGGCATCCACTACTGCCTCGGTGCCCCGCTCGCCCGCCTGGAGACGGAGATCGCGCTCACCGCACTGCTCCGCCGCTTCCCCGGCCTCGCCCTCGACCTCCCGGACGGCGAACTCCGGCACCGGCCGTCGCTGCGCGCCAGGGGGCTGCTGGCTCTGCCCGTCCGCTACTAGGCCCGTGTGGTGCGCCCTGGCGGTCCCACTGAAGCGCCCGGTCGCGGGAGGCGCCCGCAGCGCGGCGTTTCGGGCCGGCAGCGCGCGGCGGGTCAGGACGGCAGGGTGACCGACCGGGCGTGATGGAAGAGTCGTCGTGGGGGGCGGCGATGCCGTGGACCGGCAGCCGGGCCGGAGGTCCCCGGCTGCCCTGCCGCCCGGCTGCCCTGCCGCCCGGACGCCCCTCCGGCTGCCCCGCCGCCCGGCCGCCCTTCCGGCCGCCCTTCCGGCCGCCCTTCCGGCTGGCCGCCGCTCCGCCCGGACGCCGTGTCAGACCACGGCGAGCCGGTCCACCACCAGCTCCACCCTGCGCTCGGCTGCCGCCGGCGGCAGCCGGCCCGCCCGGGTCAGGGTGGCCAGCCCGTGCAGGGCCGCCCAGAACACCTCGGTGAACAGTGCCGGGTCGACGCCGTCCCCGGCGACCTCGCCGAGGCTCTCCAGCAGGGCGGCGAAGGCGTCCTTCAGCGGCTCCGGCGTGTCCTCGGCCGCGAAGGCCAGGCCGCCGTCGAGCTGGAACATGGCGTCGTACACCGCCGGGTTGCGTTCGGCGAAGTCGAGGTAGGTGCGGGCGAGGGCGGTGACCCTGGTGCGCGGGCCGTCCGCGGCGGAGGTCGCGGCCCGCAGCGCCACGGCCATTTCGGCGGCGCCCTGCAGGGCGACGGCGCCGATGATCTCCCGCTTGCCGCGGAAGTGGCTGTAGAGGACGGGCTGGCTGTATTCGATGCGCTCGGCGAGCCGGCGGGTGGTGACCGCGTCCCAGCCCTGCTGCTCGGCGAGTTCACGGGCCGTCGCCACGATGAGGCGCTCGCGGGCCGCCCGTTCGCGTTCCTTGCGTTCCTGTACCGACATGACTTGATCCTAGCACTGCTAGACAAGTGAGCGTCAGCAGCGCTAGCGTTAGCCCATCATCTAGCGGCGCTAGATCCCAGGAGGGGTCATCATGCTCGACGCACTCAAGGTCATCACCATCGTGGTCGTCGGAGTGATGGTGGGGGTGGAGTTCTCCGTCGCCTTCGTCATCAACCCGATCCTCAACGCACTCCCCGGCGACAACGGCCTGCGCGGCCGCACCCACGGAGCCCGGATGCTCGGCGCCGCGATGCCGTTCTGGTACATCGGCTCGCTCCTCCTCGCCGCGGTCTGGGCCGTCGCCGGATGGCACCACCACGGCACCGGCCTCGTGGTCGTCGCCGCCTCGCTGCTGATCCTCAGCGTGATCATGTCGGTCCTGCTGCTCGTCCCGATCAACAACCGGGTCAAGACGTGGACCACCGAGCACCTGCCCGAGGACTGGAAGGCGCAGACCAACCGCTGGGACCGCTTCCACTACGTCCGCATCGCCGTCATCATCGCCGCCTTCGCCCTGCTGGCCGCCGCCCTCGCCTGAGCCCCGGGCCGGGACCGCGCAGGCGGCGCACACTCGGTCCGTCCGGTCCAGGGCCACCTTGCGGCCTCGGTCCGACCCTGCGGACCCGCACGGGGCGAAGCCCCCGCGCGCCGGGCGCGGCCGGACCCCCGCCCCGGTGGGCCGGGAAGGGGTCAGGGAGGTGACACTTCATCAAGGCGCACACGACACGCAGCGAGGAACAGATGACCGACACCCCCGCCTCCTTCCGGCTCCACCCCGGATCGCCCGACTCCCCCGTGATCCTGCACGTCCCGCACTCCGCCCGCGCCATACCCGCCGACGTCCGCGCGGGGATCGTGCCGGACGACCGGGCGCTCGCGCTGGAGCTGGACCACATCACCGACGCGCACACGGCCGAGATCGCCGCCGGGGCGGCAGCAGCGGCGCGCCTCACGCCCTGGCGGTTCGTCAACGGGCTCTCCCGCCTGGTCGTCGACCCCGAGCGGTTCCCCGACGAGCGGGAGGAGATGCTGGCCGCCGGGATGGGCGCGGTCTACACCCGAACCACGCACCGCGAGGAGCTCCGCCCGGCCGGCTTCGACGGACAGTCGTTGCTGGACCGCTACTTCCACCCGTACGCCGCGGCGGTGACGGCCGCCGTCGCGGAGCGCATCGAAGCCGTCGGGCGCGCGGTGATCATCGACGTCCACTCGTACCCGACGAAGGCCCTGCCGTACGAGCTCCACGGCGACGGCCCTCGTCCGCCGATCTGCCTCGGCACGGACCCCTTCCACACGCCCGCCGCCCTCCTCGACGCGGCGCGGCAGGCGTTCGCGGGCTTCGGCGGCACCGGCCTCGACAGCCCGTTCGCGGGAACGTACGTGCCCCTGCGGTACTACGGGAAGGCCTCGAACGTCAGCGCGCTCATGGTGGAGATCCGCCGCGACCTCTACATGGCCGAGCCCGGAGGCCCGGCCGGCCCCGGGCTCGGCGCTCTGGCGGGCGCGCTGGCCGACCTCGTCGACACCCACCGGGCGCACGTAGAGCCCGAGCGCGCGCCGACGGCGGTGCGCACGGTGCGCGCCAGCCCGACC